>JBFMCL010000027.1 GCA_040754395.1 Nitrospirota bacterium
GTAAAAAGACTTGGACTGATCAACAAGGGGGGATTTATCAGACTTACGATTGCAACTCAGGAAAGCTCTGTACTGAACAGAAAACGCAGTCTATTCGTTACCACCGCGCAAGCGGTTTAGTCCTTCTCGACATATTAATACCCCAAATCCAGCGATAGGAATAGTCATTGCGAGTGTAGCGAAGCAATCTCGTCGTATCATCTGAGATTGCCACGTCCCGAATGCTTTCGGGACTCGCAAAGACCTGTTTGTTACACACTTGAGTTATGTATCGCTGGATTTGGAGATATCTGATGCCTGAGGACATACATATACGCCCGGGGCGTCAGATCCCGGCATCGGAGACTTGTCAACATAAAATAATCTATGAAAAACAATATGATGCAAATTATATTAGCATTTGCTAATAATTGTGTGGTATATTCTTTTGCTCCGGCTGCTGTTGTGAGTGTGCCGAACAGGGAAACCGTTTTTCCCGCATCATCGGATAATACCAGTGGAACATGACAAATCGCAACATAGCATGGAACTGCATGACATATCCTCAAGAGAATGTCCGGGAGGATGTCCGTGCTGTACGCCCGCGGCAAGAATATACAGAGGCATGCGCATTATCAGTGTATGGATTTTTCTTTTTCTGTGTGCCATACCTCTCACCTCTTCTGCCGCTTCCATGAAGGATTACTGCATTGTCCCGCCGCATATTGCAAACGCAGGCGTCATGCCGAACATCATGATTGCGTACGAAAATGGAGAGGATGTGCTGAACAGGGCATATCCTGCAGATGAACTGCCCGGAGACCCCGGCGCCAATTTTGATAAGTCCAGGATACATTACGGTTTCTTTGACAGCGGACCGGATGACCGGTATGCATATGACAGCACGGGAGGCTATTTCATAAAGAACAATGCGTGCGAAGGAAAAAACTGCTTTGCGGGGGACCTGCTGAACTGGGCAGTCATGAGTTCACTCGATCTTTCAAGAAAGGCTCTCGTCGGTTTCGGATGGCCGGAACCCGGGACAGATTCGGGAGCAGGCAATGTATTTACATATAATGGCATCCTGTACAGTCTCGGGCAGGCACACGCTGCGACTGTCAGCGGAAGGGACCCATTCAGCGGGATTGAATATACCTTCTGTCTTTCAGGTTCTGACGGGTCAAATCCTACAGGCATACAGATAAGTCTCGGAAATCTTTCTCACTGTAACGCCGGCGTTGTGCTGGTGGACGGCAAAGTGAGAATACGGTATACCAGCGAAGACAGGACAGGTTTCCTGCAGCAATTTGCAGACAAAGATCAGGATTATCAGTATGACATGAATGCTCCGCGATTCGGGATCAGAAGATGGAACAGCGGAAAGGATACGCAGCAAGACATCCCAAGAGATTCTCCTCCCATGACCGCTTCAGAGAGGGAACAATACTTCAGGAATCTGCTCACCGCTGCGTCCGCATGGCCTCCCGCTGATCCTCAGACTCCATATCTCGCTGACATGATGCGGGAAATGGTGCACTATTTTACGGGATCAGCATCTTCATACAGTGATAATGACGGGTATTCCCAGACCCCCTATGCGTGGGCAGACGACCCTGCGAGGGCGTGCAGGAAGACGTTTGCAGTATTTGTGACAACAGGCAGACACCCCGGATCGGACAGCAGCAGGCTTTTGCCCCTTCCCGCGGCATGCGCTTCACTGCGTTATCCTGATGCCTTTCCGGCAAATGCATGCTATGCATACCATAAAGACCTCTATCCTGACGATGGTATCCGGCCGCGGCAGAACGTAAGTACCTATATCATCCATACGGCATATTATGGCAGCAGCGCTGATAATGAAAAGATGCTTGCGTATGCTGCGGCTGTCAGCGACGGGGAATATTTCAGAGTGAATCAGCCTGAAAAACTCGGAGAAGCCTTGTCAGCCGCTCTGAATGATATTCTGAAACGGATGGCTTCGGGTACCGCGTCCTCTATGCTTTCCTCCGGAGAGGGAAGCGGTGCCAATATGCTGCAGGCGCTTTTTTATCCGCGTACACCAATAAGTCCGACGGGAATGTTTGACAGAAAGGTTTCATGGATCGGGAGGCTGCAGAATTTGTGGTATCATGTTGACCCGTTTTTTGTGAAGAGCAGCATACGTGAGGATTCCAACGGTGACCGGATCCTCGACCTCTCCAATGATTATATTGTGCAGACCTATTACGATTCTTTGGAGAATGCTACGAAAACGGCTCTTTACGCTGACCTTGACGGCAACGGGGTGGCCGACAGCGCAGCACCTCTCAAGACAAAGCATCTGGAGACCCTCACAAGCCTCTGGGAAAGCGGCCTTGAACTATGGAAAAGGGATCTTGCAGTATCTCCGCGGGTTATTTACATTCCGGCTTCTGTAACAGGGGCGGGCACCCATACGAATCTGTCCCTCTTTTCGACCGGCAATGCATCTTCACTAAGGCCATATCTGGATCTGCCGGAATACGATTCTGACAGAGACGGGTTCAGGGACGGAGACCTCAATCATGACGGGATCGTGAACGATAATGATGCCAGAGTGCTGATTCAGTATATTCAGGGCGAGGATTTCTCATCGGCAAATCCTTCCTGCACATGGCTGAGGTCGAGAACTGTCGGAGTTGATCTGAACGGGGATGGCGATTCGGACGACACAGGGGAATCTCCGAAGGTATGGAGACTCGGAGATATTGTGAATTCTACCCCCAGGGTTGCGTCATGGATACCGCTGAACTCCTATCATACGGCCTATGGCGACACAACCTATGGAATGCAAAACATGATGCCGCATCCTGAGGAACCTGCTGATCCGGATCATTTTGTTACGAGCGCGCAATACAGGAACAGAGGGATGGTCTTTGCCGGTGCAAATGACGGGATGCTCCATGCATTTAAACTCGGAAGACTGGAATTCAGCGGTGCGTGGAAGAATTCGGAGACAAAAAAGGCAAGACTGAGGAATCCCGATCCCTCTACACCACTGGGACATGAGATGTGGGCATTCATTCCCAGGAACGTGCTTCCATATCTCAAATACCTCGCTGATCCCGGGTATTGCCATATCTATACAGTTGACCTGAGTCCGTATCTCTTCGATGCGAGTATCAACGGCTCTCCGGGAGGCAAAAAAACCGCAGACAGCTGGCGGACTGTGCTCATAGGGGGTATGAGATTCGGCGGGGCATGCAGGGATGCGGACAGTCAATGCAATTTGCCTTCCGGCGGAAGCTCTGACTGTGTGAAGTCTCCGGTCAGAGGCAATGGGTTGTCTTCCTACTTTGCACTGGACATCACTGATCAGACACATCCCCGCCTCCTCTGGGAATTTACCGATCCAAGGCTTGGCTTTACCACGACAGGGCCAGCGGTGGTAAGAATCGGAGAGGACAGAGATAAAAACGGCGAATGGTATGTGGTATTTGGTTCCGGCCCCACCGGTCCGATCAGTACAACAGACCGACAGTTTCTCGGTAATTCAGACCAGAACCTCAGCATTTTTATATTGAATTTAAGGGACGGAAGCATGGCAGTTCCCGCAATTGATACGGGAATCCCGAAAGCCTTTGCGGGTTCGATGATGAACGCTGCGCACGACAGCAACATGGATTATCAGGATGACGTGCTGTATGTCCCCTACACGAAAAAAGCTGCTGACAACACATGGACAGATGGAGGCATCCTCAGAATTCTGACCAACGGAACTGTACCGTCAGGCTGGTCCCTGAGCACGCTGATTGATTTTACCGGGGGTGAAGGCGGACCTGTGACTTCATCGGTTGCCAGGCTCCAGAACAGGAAAAAAGGGAATTTATGGCTTTATTTCGGAACAGGGAGGTATTTTTTTTCACAGGCCTCTGCAGCAGATGATCAGACGAAGCAGCGGCGTATTTTTGGCATTAAGGACCCATGTTTCTCGATTGCCGGGTTCGCCTCAGGGTGCACTTCCGGTATACGCGGACTGACTGATGTTACCAATACCCCGAACCTGAAGGATGAACCTGAGAACGGGTGGTTTATCAATCTTGACCCTGCCGGGAGTTTTACTTACCTGGAAGGCATCCCTTCTGCATCGGTGACAAAAAAATACCGGGCGGAAAGGGTAATCACAGACCCTGTATCAACAGGGTCCGGCCTTGTGTTTTTCACCTCCTTTAAGCCTTATGGAGACGCATGTTCCCTTGGAGGAAAAAGCTTTGTCTGGGCGGTCAAATACGATACCGGAGGATATGCGGGGGCACTGCTCAGGGGCAAAGCACTTCTTCAGACTTCGACGGGAAGCATTGAGCAAAAAGACCTTGGAACCGCGTTTTCCCCCTCGGATATGTCAGGAGGACGAAAGTCTTCCGCTATAGAGGGGGCACCACCTACCGCGCAGGGGCTCTCTGTAATCGCTCCCCCGCCTCCGGTGAAACGGGTACTGCACATGAGGGAAAAATGAGCAATCATCAGGGAATCACATTTATTGAGCTCGTGATCGCACTCTCCGTCGCTGCGGTACTTGTGGGAGTTTTCGGATTTTCATTCCACGGATGGATGGGGAGTTACGAGGTGGAGAGCCAGGTGAAAAACGTCTATGCGGATATGATGAATGCACGGGCGCGGGCCATGGATACAAACAGGACTTACTATATCACCATTACCCCCGATCATTATCAGATATGCGAGGATGCGGATGACAATGAGCAATATGAACCTGATATCGACAGCATACGCGGGGTTGTCAATACGAAGACGCTCAGATATCCGTCTTTATGGACGGGAATCATACGCGTTGACCACCGTGGCCTGGTTTCCGGGAATCCCGGACCAAACGGGACTATCCGTTTCAGCAACGAATCGAGCGAGCCGGATTACGACTGTATCGTATTCTTTGCGACACGAATCAATATCGGGAAATGGGATGGCAAAAACTGTATTGTTCAATGAGAAGGGAGTCACGCTCGTTGAGATAGTGATCTCATGTGTGGTAATGCTTCTGGTATCTCTTGCCCTGATGCAGACTGCATTGCTCGGAATCGAAACAAATTTCAGGAATATCCTGAGGGATGGGGCAGTAAGGATCGGTGAGATGAGGATGCACGAAGCCAGAAACCTCTGTTTTGCCAGGCTTTTAAGGGATGTGGAGGATGACATTCCTGATGACAATCTTGTGCTGGATGCATGCCAGAGGCCTCCAGTGAATGATCCGCGGTCCTATCCTGTGAAAGTGATAAGACCTTTCCGGAATATGACGAATTTCAGTTATGGAACCAGGAGGGAAGTGACAGACATGGGAGCGGATATGAAACAGGTCACGATTCTCGTAAGGTGGGTGTATAAAGACGAGTGTTCAACCCATTCAGTCTCCTCTATAGTGAGAAACAATTGATCAGGCATAATGAAGGGTTCACGCTGACTGAGCTTCTGATTACCATGGCTGTCCTGGTGCTTGTTCTCAGCGCAGCCTCCGAAGTTTTTACCGGCCTTTTGACGCATTTCAAACAGCAGGGAAAAATCGCGGAATCGAATATGGAAGGGAATGTCGGGCTCGAGATGATGAGGCGGGATTTAGGGCATGCGGGCTACGGCCTGCCGTGGTCCTTTCAGAATTCCATTCACTACAGCGAGGCTTCAGGGCATCCGGCACGCAAATACAATGATGCACCCGGAAGTCCTCCCCGTGCTTTCGTGAGCGGAAATAATACGGGCCCCAACGGTTCTGACTATCTGGTGATAAAGGCGACAAATGTTGCACGGAATAAAACATGCGACAAATGGACCGTGCTGGGACCTCTGCCGTTTGTTGCACCCTATAATCCCCGTTCCTGGATTCCGCAGACAGAGAACCTTGCCAAGTCTGATAGGGTTATCATCATTGCCCCGGGTGATACAGGTTTCAGCCGTTCCCTTGTGATGAGCGCAGAGGTGTTTTCAACCAATTATGGCAGTATCATGAATTCGCCATGGTCTCCTTCCGAGACTGCCGGGACCAGGATAGTGTATGGGGTTGACCCTGATACGGTGTTGAGGATGCCGTTCAACAGGGCTGATTACTTCATCTCACAGGCAAACGTTCCGAAAAAGTGCGCACCCAATACGGGTGTGCTTGAAAAGGCCATCATCAATCAGGGTAACGGGGGACAGAGTTTTTTGCCCATTCTGGACTGCGTTGCCGACTTTCAGGTGATTTACCGGCTTGATATGGACGGGGACGGAGCAGCAGAGACAGAGTCGGATGCTGATGGAAGTGTTGTCCTGAGTGCTGATGGAAATGCAAATGCCGCATCTGTCATGTCGACTTTTCAGAATGCCGCTGACCTCAGGCGCCGTCTCAGGGAAATAAGGGTATATATCCTTGCTCATGAAGGGCAGAAAGATGCACATTATGGTTATCCGGAGAATACGATTACAGTGGGAGAATATGGGCTGGGAAGTTCATTTAAACTCAATGAGAAGATAGGAACAGAGTGGACGCACTACCGGTGGAGAGTATATTCCATCATCGTCAAGCCGGGGAACCTCATGGGGTGAGTATGCCTGTCGTACATGCAGGAAGAGAAAACTTATGGGAGTGACGGACAAACAGACAGCAGGGAACAATTGCACATCTTGCGGAAGGCTGATCCTTCAGTCTGAAAAAGGGATTGCGCTAATGATGGTACTTGTGCTGTCTGCAGTTGTCCTCGCAACAATCGCAGGTCTGGTGTATATCATAACTTCCGGTACGCAGATCTCCGGCATCCAGAAACGATACAGGACTGCGCTTGAGGCAGGCATCGGAGGGGCCGGGATTGCCAGTGAGATCATAGGGCTCAGGGGAGAAAAATCTTCCCTGGAGGCCTTAGCGAAATCTCTGTCCTCGATCGACCTTTCCATCACGACCGCTGATTCGTGTACTGCACTTTCTTCTGCCACCTTCTGCAGCGCATTCGGCAGTTACACGGGAATAGTCACAAAATTACATGTGCCGACAGCCTGCTGGTCAGGGTGCGATTACTCACGTATAATTGATCCTGCCAGCAGAGCAACGTATGACTTCAGCTTTCGGCTGCAGGGAACTCCTTTCCCGTATCACGTGTACGCAAAAGTCGTGGATACCGTGCCGGGCAATACCGGCGGGGATGAGGATCTGGTCAAGTCCGGGGTAGTATCAGCGCACTCAGGCGAGGTTGTGGTAATGACGATCCCGTATCTGTATACCATTGAGGTGAATGCAGAGAATTCCGCCAACACTTCTGAAAAGGCCAGGCTGTCGATCCTCTATCAATACTGAACTGCAGGCAATGAGCACATGTTCCGGATGTGCGGTGTGAGGTCATGTACTTGATTATATGGGGCTTTCTGTCTGATAATTGATTAGGCATGTCTATTACTGCAAGGCACAAGAAACGGAAAGAGGACAACCAGTCAGTTGCAACGAAGATAATACTGGACAGCATCGCTGACGGGGTCTTTACGGTTGACAAGAACTGGAATATTACCTCTTTCAACCGCGCCGCAGAAAGGATTACCGGGATTCAATCAAGCGAAGCGATCGGCCGCAAGTGCTTCAATGTCTTTCACGCGAATATCTGTCAGACCGCGTGTGCGTTACGCAAAACACTCTCATCGGGGAAAGAGATCATTGACCTCCCGGTGAATATCCTGAATTACGAAGGCAGCATCATTCCCATTTCTGTCAGCACGGCACTTCTGAAGGACGAAACCGGCAGTATCATCGGGGGAGTGGAGACCTTCCGTGACCTTTCGACATTTGAAGCCCTCAGGAAGGAAATTGCGCGACAGTATTCGGTTGCAGACATCATCAGCAAGAACCATGAAATACAGGCGATTTTCGAAATCCTCCCTCATATCGCCGAAAGCGACAGTACAGTACTTATCCAGGGTGAAAGCGGGACCGGAAAGGAACTTTTTGCCAGGGCCATCCATAATTTGAGCAAACGTAAGAAGAAACCTTTTGTTGCGGTCAACTGCGGTGCATTGCCGGAAGCCCTCCTTGAATCTGAGCTGTTCGGGTACAAACGGGGTGCTTTTACAGACGCAAAACAGGATAAGCCGGGCCGGTTTGCGCTTGCCGAGGGTGGCACCCTTTTTCTGGATGAAATCAGCGACATTCCTTCCCTCTTGCAGGTAAAACTGCTCCGTGTGCTGCAGGAGCGGGAATATGAACCGTTAGGTGCAACTGCGGCATCGAAGGCGGATGTGAGGATTATCGCCGCCACCAAACAGAACCTTCTGGATATGGTACAACAGAAGATGTTCAGGGAAGACCTTTTTTATCGTCTGAATATTGTACAGATAGTACTGCCCCCCCTCCGCAGGAGAAAAGAGGATATCCCGCTCCTGGTGAATCATTTCATGAAGAAATTGAATCTTAAGACAGGCAAGAAACTATTATTTGTCTCAGACGATGTAATCCGCCTCTTAATGGCATACGATTTCCCGGGGAATATCCGGGAACTGGAAAACATCATGGAACATACATTCGTGATGTGCCGCGGAGAGCGGATTAGTGTCGAGCATCTGCCGAAGGAATTCAGGGAATCGTTCACAAAGGTACCATCAGCGAGAGCCTTGTCGCTGCATGATCGTCATCAGGAGTCTGAAGAAAGAACCATTCGGGAGGCTCTGGAACGGAATCTTGGCAGACGCTCGGCAACGGCAAAACAGCTGGGTATCCATCCAAGCACACTCTGGAGAAAGATGAAGCGGTTAAAAATACAGTAGACAAAGGACAGTTGCATTTTTGCAATAAAGTGCAATAATAAATTGCAATAATGCAATATCTTCTCCTTTCTGTGCTCTGTCGCATTTCTTCTGCAACTATTTGATAAATAATAATTAAAATTGCTCCTGCCACTCTGGCATTGTTTTTGCCCTATGTATGACAGATACCTTCACATTTGTACGGGTGGGGCATCGGGATCATGCGATTGTCAGGTGCCTCGGGCCGAAATACAGAGCCGGGAAAGGGGGTGAAAAAAGAAATCAGTGAAACGGCAGAGATGCAGAAGATAGACATCTATGAACTCCTTGAAATCAGTGACCCCGAAAGGAGCAATATGATGATGAAAATGAACTGCTGGGAATACAAGAATTGTGCAGATACAGGATGTCCTTCGTTACGTGAAGAGCGGTTTGACGGATTCAACAGCGGAAAAAACGGAGGAAGGATGTGCTGGTATACCAAGAAAATCGCATCCGGGAACAAGGGGAAAGGCGAACAAGCCGGAAAGTGCTCTCAATGCGATTTCTTTTCCAGGGTAGAACAGGAGGAAAATAGCAACCTTGTGATATTTGTATAGCAGAATATCCAACGGGCAGGAAAAACTCGCATGCAGAAACAGCACAGGAGGAGGGACAGGATGAAAATTTGCTTTCCGGTTCTTAAGGATAATGGTTTTGGAAGCAGAATACACCGGCATTTCGGTTCTGCACCTTTATTTATCATGTTCGAGACTGACAGCAGACAGGTAAACAGTATCAGGAACAGCGACCTGCATCATGAATACGGATCCTGCAATCCGATGAAGGCACTGAACAACCAGAAATGTGATGCGGTGGTAGTAAGCGGGATAGGCGCAGGTGCACTGAACAAACTGAACCGGCTGGGGATCAAGGTGTTTCAGTCTCAGGCACCCACAGTGAAAGAAAATATCGTTTTGCTGGAAGCCCGGAACCTTCCCGAGTTCACCCTGCAGCACTGCTGCCAGGGCCACAGGCTGAATGCAGCATGCAGGCATTATTGATCCCTGATTTACAGCGCGAGCGCTTTGGTGGCGAATATGAACTGCTGGGAATATAAAAGATGCGGTAAGGAACATCATGATCCGGAAGCTGATGCACCTGCTGTGTGTGCTGCCGCAACAGATGAAAGATTTGACCGTATCAACCATGGCACGAACGGAGGAAGGGTATGCTGGTTGATCAGGCAGATCCGGGCTGAAAGAAAGAAAAAGAGCATAGCCATAACGCACTGCTGCCGATGCGATTTTTTCAGATTGGTTGAAAAACAGGAAGGACTGCATTTTTTTGTATCCATGTAGGCATTTCCCTGCCATGATTGAAGCACGACAGATGAATCGTGTCAGATATGCAGGATGAGATTGAGTGCTCCGCCGACAAGGAGGGCAAACGGGATTATCAGCACCATCATGAGCAATGCAGTTTTCAGACCTCTCTCTTTTATCATCATGAAGAAGTTTGCGAGACACGGTACAAAAAGGGTCAGGGTTACCAGGCTTACAATAATCTGGGTTTCATCCATCAGTCCCTGCCGCGAGAGATCAAACAGGCCTGCTGCGCCATAATCTCTTCTGAGGAATCCCATGAGCAACGCCTCGGTTGCACGCGAAGGAAGTCCGAGGAATTGGACAACAAGCGGTGAAGCAGCCTGTTCTATCCAGCCGAGTATCCTGAACTTGTCAAGGAGAAAAAGGATAAAGGTGCCAAGAACAAAAAGAGGGACAGCTTCCTTTACGTACCATTCTATCCTGCTCAGAGTTTTCATGATGATGTTCCCCATGGTCGGCTTTCTCAGAGGCGGAAGCTCTACGAAGAAATCAGGTTTTTCCCCGGGCACTACCCGTGAAGCGAGATATCCGGTCAGGATGAGGACGAGTATCACAGTCCCTGCCCACCAGAGCATCGCCCGCAACGAGAGGGCACCGAGCATGCCGAATATCACCCCGAGCTGTGCCGAACAGGGAATGGCAAGGGCAATAAGGAAAGTTGCGATTATCCTTTCCCTTGATGTTTCAAGTATCCGGGTTGACATTGTCGCCATGGTCCCGCAGCCGAGACCGAGCACCATGGGCAGTATTGCTTTGCCGTTCAGTCCAAGATACCGGAATGCTCTGTCAGAGACTACGGCGAGCCGCGGCAGATACCCGCTGTCTTCAAGGAATCCGAACGCAAGGAAAAAAGTGGTCGTAATGGGCAGAATAATGCCGAGGGCGTATGTCAGAGCCATAGTAAATACCCCGTACTTTCCGATGAGCATGTCCTGAAGAAACGATACCGGGATAAGGCCTGTGACGACTTTCTCAACCACCGGGTTGAGATATTTTCCGAAAATAACCTCTTCAAGGAAATCCACAAGAACGCCTGCACCAAAAACACCGACAAATTCATAGAAACAGAAGATAACAAAGAGCAGTATGGGGAATCCCAGTACAGGGTGCATGGTCCAGCGGTTAAGGGCCTGCATGAACATGCCGGTCTGCCTCACGCCGCTCCTCTGGACTTTGCCTGTGACATCTTCCGCGAATCTTATCCTGCTCTGCCCGATTAAGGAAGAGATCGGCTCTTTCAGTTTCAGCTGGGCTTCGTCCCTTATGTCCTCAATCTGCTTGATATGTTCAGCAGAAAGGTTTGTCATGAGCCAATCCTTGAGGCTTTCGTCTCCCGACAGTATCATCAGGGAGACAGACCGTTTCGAAATATTCACGTCCGGAAGAAGTGCGGAGATTTTCTTTTCGTATTCTTCGATAATGTCGTGGTAACGTGCGGTTACCGAAGGGATTCTGGCTTTTGCAACGGCCTCCCGCAATCTTTGAATGCCTTTCCTCTGAGGCGCAACGGTGCCGATCACCTCAACGTTCAGGAGTTCGCCCAGCATCTGATAGTCTATCTCTATGCCCCGCGCCTTTGCTTCATCTTCCATATTGAGATCAAGGATGCAGGGCAATTCCATCTCAGCAAGCTGTATCAGGAGCATGAGGGCTCTTTTCAGGTTTTTTGCATCTGCAACCACGATAACCGCTTCAGGTCTCTCCTTCAGAAGGATATCCCTGGTGACCTTTTCATCCTCGCTCATGGGGATGAGATTGTTCACGCCCGGAGAGTCGATAATAAGAAAATCCCTGTCGCCGATAGGAGCATTTCCATATGATACTTCCACGGTTGTGCCCGGATAGTTTGAGACCGTCACGTATTTTCCGGTGAGAAGGCCGAAGATGACGCTTTTGCCTACATTCGGGGTGCCGAGAAGAATTACCTTGCTCTGGATGGTATCCGTACCGCGATGCCGCTGACGCTGTCTTTTTCTCTCTTTTTTCATTTCGTTTTCTTCCTGCATTGCCTGCACAGTCCCCTGATCTCCAGGGTGTGGTCGGTCCCCGTGAACCCCTGTTTCCTGCAAAGCTTGTCCTGAAGCCTTTCAAGTTCCCTGGAATAAAACTCGATGACATTTCCGCACTCTGTGCATAGCATATGATCGTGATGCTTCTGTCCGAAGGTATTTTCATAGATGGTACCGTGTTCGGTTTTGCTGACTTTCGCAATAAGGCCGCATTCGCATAGCAGGCTGAGAGTCCTGTACACTGACGCCCGTGATGCCTTCGACCCGGTCTCCCGTATCTGCAGATAGAGCGATTCGGGATCAAAGTGGCCGCCGCATGAGAGGGTTTTCCGGAGAATGACGGAACGCTCCTTGGTGAAGCGTTGCCCCCGGTCCCTGAGAAAATCCGCAAACGTTTTATTCTCTTTCATGTCTTTCAGAGGATTTACTGAAACAGTACCCCAGGGCTGCGGGATCATTTCCTCAGCGACTGGCAAAGAAGCAGGACTGGCTCCTCAGAACTGCACTGCAATCAAAATAATTAATTGATATTGAGTCTCAGTTACAATTTTATCAGTTCCTGCCGGAAAAAATCAAGGACTGAGTCACAGCGGGCAGGCCATCCGTGCGTGTTTTACATTTTTTTATGATTTATGCTAAGGTTTATTGTTATAGCCTGTGCTATAAAACTTTCCTGTAACAAACTAACTTATATGGAGGATTTCTCATGCTGAAAAAGATCGTCCTTGCCTATTCGGGAGGGCTTGATACCTCTGTGGCGATACAGTGGCTCAGGGAACAATATCATGCACAGATTATTGCCTTCTGTGCCGATCTCGGACAGGACGAAGCGATGGAGCCGATCAAAAAGAAGGCACTGAAGACCGGGGCATCAAAGGTCTATGTGGAAGACCTGAGAGAGGAATTTGTTCGCGACTACATCTTCCCCATGCTCAGGGCGAACGCGGTCTATGAGGGCGCATATCTGCTCGGGACATCCATTGCCAGGCCTCTGATTGCGAAAAAGCAGATCGAGATTGCCGTCAGGGAAGGGGCAGAGGCGGTAGCGCACGGTGCTACCGGAAAAGGAAATGACCAGGTGCGCTTCGAACTGACATACTATGCGCTGAAGCCCGGGATCAAAGTAGTAGCCCCATGGAGGGAATGGCCCTTTGATTCAAGACAGTCCCTCATCGAATATTCGGCGCGCCACGGGATACCGGTGACCGCAACAAAAGCAAAACCCTACAGTATCGACAGAAATCTGTTTCATATCAGCTATGAAGGCGGTATCCTTGAAGACCCGTGGAAAGAGCCGCCACAGGATATGTACACAATGATATCTCCGCCTGAAAATGCCCCTGACAAGCCCGTATATATCGAACTGACCTACCGCAAGGGTGATCCTGTCGCGATAAACGGCAAAAAACTGTCTCCTGCCAGGCTCCTTTCAGGGCTGAACTCCGTTGCGGGGAAACATGGCATCGGCAGAGTAGATATCGTGGAAAACAGATATGTGGGAATAAAATCAAGGGGCGTGTATGAGACGCCCGGAGGCACGGTACTCCACACAGCCCACAGGGCTCTGGAATCGATCGTCCTCGACAGGGAAGTGATGCATCTGAAGGATTCCCTTATCACACGCTATGCAGAACTTGTGTATTACGGGTACTGGTTTTCTCCCGAGAGGTCTGCGCTCCAGAATCTTGTTGATGATATTCAGAAGGATGTGAACGGCACGGTGCGGGTAAAACTGTATAAGGGCAGCTGTACCGTAGTCGGAAGAAAATCTCCGTATTCACTCTATAATCCGGAACTTGCGACATTTGAAAAAGAAGAGGTTTATAATCAGAAGGATGCAGAGGGATTCATCAAAATAAATGCGCTGAGGCTGAAGTTGGGTAAGCTGAAAAAAGGCGTGAAAAGGTGAACGTCGGGATATGTCGGACCTGAAATACTGGATAGGGTTGTCCATGCTCCCTGACGTGGGGCCTGTGAGCGCCAGAAAGCTGCTTGCGCGTTTCGGGTCTCCGCAGAGCGTATTCGGTGCAAGCGAACTGGATCTTATGGCTGCCGACGGGATTGGCAGTGCCCGTGCAAAGAATATCCTGAAGTTTTCTTCATGGGATGCAGTAGAGAGACAGATTGTACATACTGAAAAAAATGGGATAAGGATTGCAACTCTTCAGGACCCGTCCTATCCGGAACTGCTGAAGGAAATTGACGGCGCCCCGGTGGTGATATACCTTAAAGGAGATGTCCATCCGCATGACAAGTTTGCGATCGCAGTTGTCGGTTCACGCAGACTTACGCATTATGGGGCATCAATGGCAGAAGGCATTTCGGGTGATCTCGCATCCATGGGGTTTACGATAGTAAGCGGCATGGCAAGAGGAGTTGATTCATTATCTCATAAGGCAGCTCTGAAGGCCGGTGGAAGAACTCTCGCGGTACTTGGGTCGGGTATCGACGTTCCCTATCCCCCCGAGAACAAAACGCTTATGGAAAAAATTGCGGAATGCGGATGTGTCATCACTGAGTTTCCTCCCGGAACCCCGCCCGACAAAGAGAACTTTCCGAGGAGAAACAGGCTGATCAGCGGGCTTTCGCTCGGGGTGTTAGTGATTGAGGCAGCATCTGAGAGCGGGGCACTCATAACCGCCCGCTATGCAGCAGAACAGGGCAGAGAGGTCTTTGCCGTACCCGGAGCAGTAACTTCAGGGAATTCTGCAGGCACAAATGAATTGATCAGAAGGGGAGCGATACTTACACGGAGGGCAGAGGATATTGTGGAAGAGCTTGCCCCTGTGCTGAAGGGATTTATCAGGGCTAGGGAAAAGGTCACAAGAGAAATTACGGAAGAAGAGAAGAAAATCTGTGATCTTCTCTCCGGTGAGCCAAAGCAGATAGACGAGATCTCGCGGGAAAGCGGGGCCCCGTCATCAAAGGTGCTGGGAATCCTGCTTGGACTGGAGTTAAAAGGCACTGTCAAACAAATAACTGGAAAGAGGTTTTATCTGGCATGAATTCTTTGGTAATTGTCGAATCGCCTGCCAAGGCAAAGACGATCAATAAGATACTTGGAAAGGAATTTGCAGTAAAGGCATCTGTTGGTCATATAAAAGACCTCCCTGCGAAAGAGCTCGGAGTGGATGTCGAAAAAAATTTTGAGCCCCGGTACATGGTGATTCCGGGAAAGGAGAAGATTATCAGGGAGCTGAAAAAGGCTTCGAAAGAGGTGGATAGAGTGTTCCTTGCCCCTGACCCTGACAGGGAGGGAGAAGCAATCGCGTGGCATATTGCATATGAAGTATCTGACAGGAAAAAGCAGCCGATCAATGAAAAGATATACCGGATTGTATTTAATGAGATTACAGAGCGGGCGGTAAAAGAAGCGATACAAAACCCGCAGAAGATAGATATGCACAAGGTTGAGGCTCAGCAGGCTCGACGGATACTCGACAGGCTGGTCGGGTACGGGCTCAGCCCTCTTCTCTGGAGAAAGGTGCGCAGGGGGCTGAGCGCAGGAAGGGTACAGTCGGTTGCCGTGCGACTCGTGGTGGACAGGGAACGTGAGATTGAAGCATTCACTCCCGAAGAGTACTGGAGCATCAATGCTGAATTTGAAGGGTCCAGGCTTCCCTCATTCTGGTCGAAGCTTGTGAAGATGGAGCGCGAAGCGGGACAAAATGACCAGAAATTTCTTATCACGAACGGAGAGACCGCGCATGCATTGGCAGCGGATCTGAAAGACAAGGAATTTGTACTGAGCAGGATAGAACGGAAGCACAGGAAAAGGATGCCTTACCCTCCTTTTATTACCAGCACACTGCAGCAGGAAGCCGTGAGAAAGCTGCGATTCCCGGCAAAAAAGACCATGATGATAGCGCAACAGCTGTATGAGGGCATAGAACTCGGGGAGGAAGGCTCTGTAGGACTGATTACCTATATGAGAACAGATTCTCACCGGGTGGCACCGGAAGCGCAGGAATGGGCGAGGGCGTTTATTGAAAAGGCGTTCAGTAAGGAATATATCCCGGAAAAACCCCATGTGTACAAGAGCAAAGCCTCTGCTCAGGAGGCACACGAGGCGGTCAGGCCTACCTATCCGGAAAAAAGGCCTGAAGCGATAAAGACATTCCTTTCAAAAGATCAGTTCGCCCTGTATGTCCTTATATGGAACCGTTTCATCGCAAGCCAGATGTCGCCGGCACAGCTTGAACAGACAGCATTTGTTATTCATAACCTGCAGGATGGTCAGCAGGGCTCGTATGAATTTAAATCTACAGGAACAGTGGTGCGTTTTGACGGGTTTATGGCGTTGTACACTGAAGGGAAAGATGAGTCAGAAGAGGAAACCGGCCTTACGTTGCCGGCACTGCAGGAAGATGAGAACCTAAGGTTGCTGGGACTGTTGCCCAAACAGCATTTTACCCAGCCGCCCCCACGGTATTCCGAGGCAACTCTCGTGAAGGCGCTTGAGGAAAAAGGTATCGGAAGGCCGAGCACGTATGCGGCAATCCTCTCGACTATCCAGGACAGAAAATATGTCCAGAAGACCGAAGGCAAATTTTCTCCGACGGAGCTTGGTGTTGTTGTCAACGATTATCTTGTCGAGAGGTTCCCGGAACTTATTGATGTAGGGTTTACCGCGAAGATGGAAGATGAACTGGATAATATTGAAGAAGGAAAAATGAAGTGGGAAAACGTTGTGAAGGATTTTTACAAGCCTTTCAACAGTGACCTTTCGGAAGCCATAAAAACTGTCGGCAAGGTAAAGCCGAAAGATATTCCCACAGAGATTGTCTGTGAGAAATGCGGCCTTCCCATGGTAATGAGATGGGGAAGGCATGGGAGGTTCCTGGCATGTACCGGGTTCCCGGAATGCAAGAATACAAAAGCGCTCAAGACAGAAGGGGCAGGGGATGGTCCTGAATCTGTGGAAAGCATCCCGCAGCAGACGGATGAGAAATGTGAGAAATGCGGGTCACCGATGATTATAAAATCAGGACGGTATGGGAAATTCCTTGCCTGCTCAAAATACCCTGAATGCAAAAATGCAAAGCCCCTGGCAACCGGGATCAAATGTCCCGATGACGGCGGGGACATCGTTGAAAGGCGTTCGAAGAAGGGAAAACAGTTCTGGAGCTGCACGAACTTCCCGAAATGCAAGTTTGCCTCATGGTACAGGCCTGTCGCTCTCACGTGTCCGAAATGCGGCGCTGCCTTCCTATTCGAAAAAAGGAACAAGGATGGCGATATCACACTCTTCTGTCATAACAAAGAGTGCGGCTTCAAGGAAGTGAAAAAAGTCCCCGGGGAAGAAGTACAGGATACGGGAGTCGGATAAGACCCTGCCCCGAATTTGCAGAGTGTGACGGTATTCAACAGATGCCCCTGATCATTGGAATCGGCGGAGGGCACAGTGGGTCCGGAAAAACTACGGTTGCCTGTGCAATCCTTCAGAAGCTGAAAGGGTGGGGAGCGATTAAATACACAAGAACCCCCCTTTACAGTTCCCTCATCACAGACGACAAAGTCCTCTCGGAAGAAAATAAAGATACGAGGAGATTACTGGATGCCGGTGCCCAGAAAGTTCTCTGGGTATGTGCTCCTTCTGAGGAACTCGGAAAGATTCTTCCCGTTGCCCTTGAAATGCTTGCACATCTAAACGGCATCATTATCGAGGGTAACAGCGCGGTGAGGGCTGTATATCCCCATATTGTCATATTCGCAGCAGGCTCAGAAGGCAATATCAAGGAGGGTGCGGAAGATATCCTCAGGATTTCAGATGTCGTGGTGTTTGACAAAACACCACCACCTGCCGCACCAGATCATGCCCGGAGATTCAGGATGAATGAAATGGAGGGTTGTGTCGATTTCGTCATAAGGCATCTCGGCTGATTTTCCAGGAAATCTATGAATAGACTGGATAAGGCTCCATGTCCGGTCATCATGTGAGCTATTGTGCAGTTTCGATGATTCTGGCCACAGTCTCACTCAGTTCTTTTACCCGGTACGGCTTTGCGAGCACCCCTCTGAACCCGTGATCCTTATATTCGGACATGATGGGATCGTTTGAATAGCCGCTCGAAACGATTGTTCTGACATTCCTGTCGATTTCCATCAATTGTCTGTTCGTCTCTTTCCCTCCCATGCCGCCGGGTATGGTGATATCCAGGATTACCGCGTCAAAAGGCTGACCTGACTCAAGAGCCTTTCTGTACAATGCAACAGTTTCTCTGCCTTCTTTGGCAGCAACAACTTCATATCCTATCCCTTTCAGCATCAGGCAGACGGCTTTTCTCACTGCATCTTCGTCGTCCATGAGCAGTATCCTGCCTTTTCCGTAACGATACTTCTCTTCTTCAGGGAGTTCCGGAGTTGCATGCTCCCCGGACGCAGGGAGATAGACTTGAAAGAGGGAACCGTCTCCTTTCACGGATTCCACCGCAATGTACCCATGATGTTTCTTGAGAATTGAATATGCGGTGGCGAGTCCGAGACCGCTTCCCTTCTGTTTTGTGGTGAAATAAGGATCGAAGATTTTGTGGAGGTATTCTTTGGGGATTCCGATGCCATGATCCTGAAAGGATATTTCCACATATTTTCCCTGTTTCAGCGGCAGAATATCATTTTCCGCAATAACTACGTTGCTGAAGCGGACATTGATAATGCCGCCTTCCGGCATTGCGTGGTCTGCATTGATAATCAGATTGTTCACGACCTGGCTTATCTGCCCCTCATCAACATCAACCTGCCACAGGTCATCGGGAACGGAAAATTCGCACTTCACATTTGATCCTCTCAGGGCAAATCCGGCTGATTCCTTTGTGATCTGCACAATTGACGTGGTTTTTATAACCGGCGTCCCGCCCTGAGAAAAGGTGAGAAGCTGATGGGTTAAATCCCTGGCCCTGAGGGTTGCTTTTTCCGCATCCTCGATGATCTGTGACACCTCTTCGGGAGAATGCAGATACAGCTTGATGAGGGAGATATTCCCGAGAATTGCTGTGAGAAGATTATTGAAATCATGGGCAATACCTCCGGCAAGTACCCCCAGAGATTCGAGTTTCTGGCTTTTCAGCAACTCTTCTTCCATCTTTTTTCTCTCGCGTATATCCTGAATCACGTGAACCCAGCCTATGCGGTTATGCTGATCATCTTCGAGAGGGAGCATGGTATGCTCAGCCGGAAAGGTTGTCCCGTCCTTTTGTTTCATACTGAACTCAGGAAGGAACATGAATCCCTTATCCTTCACCGCGGAATCAAGATGCCTGTTGAATTCCCTGAATTCTTCTTCAGTAAGGTGCATAAAACCGGGAGTCCGGTTCAGCATCTCGTTCCTTGTGTAGCCGAATAGCGTTGTTGTGGCCTGATTGCAGTCAATGATCTTTCCGGTCCCGGCGTCGAGGATCAGCACTGCATCACGGAGGCTGGCAAAAGTTTTTTCAAGAAGCTGCTTGGATTTCCTGAGCGCCTCCTCAGCCTTGTATATTGTACGTATAGGTAAGAAACGCAGGATGAGGAATGCTCCTGCGCCAACAGGCAGCATTATCAATGCGACCATGACGGTTTTCATCAACAGGGGTCTGATGGAACGGTAAATCTCGAGCCTTCCGACAACCACTCCTGTGTCGTACAGCTGAAAGGAACGTTTAATGACGGGTGTATCGAGTTCGGCCATATTTTCTGCAATGACCTCGTTAATTGTGTTGAGGGTACGCCATCTCTCGGCATGTCCTTTCCTCGGGTAATCAGATAATGCTTCCTGGAGCCTGTGCAGTTCAAATTCCCAGTCGTACGGGTTTGTGCTGATGATTTTCATTATCTGACTTGACCCGATCTGTCCTTCGGTTTCGAGACTCCCTACCATATATTCATAGGAGACGACAAAATAGACCAGGGGGAAAATGATTACCAGCAGGGTGATGATGACTCCTGAAAGCCACGTGATGATCGAAGCTATATTTTTCGTTGCCTGCATTGTATGCTGGTGGGTTTATATCTGCGCATTCCCTGTTTTTTCCAGGATTTTTCTGCCCTCAGGTGATTTTACAAAATCAATAAACTGTTGCACCAGTGTGGAGGGGTGGGCTTTTATTGCCATGGCGTGGTTTTTGGAAATCGGATATTCCGCATTGACGCGGTTATTGAGCATTGGGGGGATGCTGTTATACGCCAGAATAGTCATATGACGGTTTTCAGCAATAATCTGGGTTAATGTGCAGAAACCGAAGGAGCCGTGTGTCTTTTCCACAAGATCGGCTGTTTCCTGATCGGTAAGGGCCACTACTCTCCATGGACGTGACATCGCGATGTCCATGGCGTTGCTTACCGCAGATGAAATCTCCCGTACCGTGATCGCGTTGCTTTCCGCAGGCTGACGCAGGATAGGGCGGATGCGTTCGCCGTTTGGCCACGTCTGCATCTCGCCGTTGAAGATCCTGATGATCTCCTGAGTCGTGATATTGGATACCCCGATATTTTTTTTAGTGACGAACACAAGCGGGGTTTTTGCATATTCTATAAGGGTTAATTTCAGTTTAAGTTCATTTTTCGTCAGAGGCCTTCCGACTAATCCGATATCAATGGCTCCCTTTGATACTGCTTTTATGCCTCCGATGCTTCCCAGACTTGGCAGAACAGTTACCTTGATTCCCGGGCGTGATGCTTCGAAGGCAGCTGCAAGAGATTTCATTGAACCGAGTGCACTTCCCGCGCCTCCTATTTTGAGAGTTTCTCCCGCAAGCGATATGTTATGAAAGACCGTACCGACAAGCATAAGGCACAAGAATACTATCCATAGTTGTTTGTTCAGGGACTTTGAATACCGCATGGCATTCCCTCCGGAAAGGATATTAGCTAATAGTATATCAGAATTCATTCCTGTCCCGTATCAGCAGGGAAATCTTCCGAAGTGTGTGGTCTGCAGCGTGAGAGAGGGTCAATCGCACATGTGCGGTACGCGCCGGACCGGGAAATATCGCAGTCGGCCTTTGGCAAGTCTTCTCTGCCGGACGGCAGCATAACAACAATGACGGAAGCAATTATCAAGAGGAAGGTTCAGGGTTGCCGCTTTCGAGCGCGGAAATAAAGGCATGCAACACTTTCCGGTCTTCCGGTGACATATCAAGAAACTCGACTCCGATATCGTAGTGATGATTATCCTTCTCTGATACGAGAAGACAGGAGGCGACCCGTCCGGTAAATTTGACGGTATTGTCCCCGGTGAGATCTAGCTCCATGGGCAGGCGGCTTTCGAGCTGAATCGTTTCCTGGCTTCCTATCAGCATGCCGCCAAGACTGATTTTTTTGACTTTATAATTATCATGATAATGCAGGATAGCCTCTTTAGGTGTATCAAACTGTATTCTGACATTGATCCTGAGGTTAATGAGGCTGAAAACCTCCTGTGCGATTTCATGCCTGTGTTCTTCGATGAACCCTGCAATCTCGAGTTTTTTGTCGTCAGAGATGTCCGTAATTTGCATCCCTGCAGAGTATATGGGGATAATGTTTCCGGAGGCGTCTGTTATGCTTTCATGGATGATTGACCACGCAACAGTTCCCCTGATTGTCAGTTCCCTGCTTTTCCCCTTTATCTTAAGGGTATATTCACCATTGACGTTCAGTCGTCTGTCGGTTTTCAGGGCAACGCCTCCGGGACTCATGTCAATGATTCTCACATCTCTCGCAAACGTCATTCTGCCACTTATACCGAAGAGATCCACCTTGAACCTCTTATACTGTCTCTGCTCTTTCATGTGATATCCTTTCAGGAAATATCGCTCCGCACCAGACTTTGAAGAGCGTTTCCCGTTAACAGATAACAGTTTCCGCATGTTCCGAGCATTGAACTCTCCTTTCCAGGATAGTTCAATGCTCAGGAAGGATAGTGCTGCAATAAGCGTGCTGAACGCAATGGAACATTGTCTCCCCTTTTTTGTTCCGGGAGCAAGGTATTCCCGGAACAAAAACATGCAACAGAGGCAACATCCTGTTTCTGAATGTAATAATATCAATTTTGCCAGTGCAAGTAAATATAGCTGGAATATTTTCATTTTCCCTGCAGAAGCCGGTGGGGTGGCGAAAGAGAGTCACAAAAAGCTCCCTTCTCAACGCGTCGCCGGAGATAGGTTTACAGTGCTGAAATGGCGTGAGAGACTGGCTAACGGGGTTTCAGGAGGTCCAGGAACTGTGACTCGGTGTCCTTGTCGAATTGCAGGGTATTCTTCAGGATGATGTCCATGATGATGTCTGCAATCTCCTGTTTGGTTTCATCCGGAGCAAGGCGGTACGCAGTCCGCAGCGGGGGAAGTGCCTCGCGCCATTTCCCGAGATTCAGGTATGATCTTCCTATATAAAGATAGGCTTTGCCGAAGTCCGGCACAAGCTCTGCAGCATGCTCAAAATGTGTTATCGCTTCGTCATACTTGCCGCGATTGAAAAGAGAAAACCCTGTCTCAAACTCGGATTCAGCGGTTGACTTTGCAAGTATGCCGGCGCAGGAAGCCAGAGTGATCATCATCGCGAGAAGGATGCAGAAGCCCGCTATTCCATGAGTCTTCATTGACAACATCTTAAAACAAGGGATGGCGTCTTATCAAGAAAAAAATCTTTTCTTACACTGCAATCTCCCGTGATCTTTCTGCCGGTAACTGGGGGCATCTCTGAAAACACGGCATCTTCCTGGGAAAAGAAAAAAACCTGTGATATGATATCCGTATATGGACTATTTCCGTTTCAGATTAAGGATTTACCTGATTGTGTTTGGAGCTGTCATTCTGGCGGGAACCCTGGGGTTTTCGGTTATCGAGGATCTCACGCTGATGGATGCCTTGTATTTCAGTATCGTCAGCATAGCTACTGTCGGATATGGCGATATACATCCTGTGACTGCGCAGGGCAAGATTCTTGCCATTGTGATGATTATCCTTGGGGTAGGCACCTTTCTGGGGGTTGTGGCAAATGCAACTGAAATGATGCTGAATAAGAGGGAAAAAATCGCCAGGCTTGAGAAGATGAATATGGTCATCGGGGTATTTTTCAGCGAATCCGGCACATCCCTGCTCGGATATTTTTCCAAAGCCGATCCGGCGATAGAAAGGATAAGAAAGGACCTTATCATCACCGGCGAGTGGTCCGGAAAAAGTTTTGAAAAAGCCGTGAAAACCCTTCAGGGATATGACTATGCGGTTGATATGCGCCAAATCGACCTTGAACATCTGCGGACGTACCTGACTGAAAAGAAAGATTTCCTTTTGCGTTTGCTCGAAAATCCGATGCTGCTTGAACATGAAGCTTTTACAGAACTCCTGAGAGCAGTGTTTCATCTTACGGAGGAGCTGACGTTCCGGAATGACCTTTTGCATATTCCAAAAACAGACGTCCAGCATCTTGCAGGAGACATCAGAAGGGTATATACATTGCTGGTCGTCCAATGGCTGTATTACATGCAGCACCTCCGCAACAACTATCCCTACCTTTTTTCCCTTGCGATAAGGACAAACCCTTTTAACCACCTGGCTTCACCGGTGGTGCAATGACACCGTTGCAGACAAGGACGGCGGAGCAGCGTGCCCGGAACGGAAATAGACGGAAGCTTCACAATGGCTAGAATATTGTAGTGAGACGCTCGGTAACCTTGCGCAGACGGAGCGCAAGGATTCTGATAAACCCTTTCAGCAGTTTTATCCCGATGTGGGGATACTGCCGGGTGATCGCATCCAGCCCGCTGTTCCGCAGAACAAGGATGACGGAGTCCTCAACCGTTTCAACGGTTGCAGAACGTTGCTGTTCAAATATCGACATTTCACCGAAGAGCGCGCCGGATCCAAGAAGCGCGATGATTACCTGATTCCCTTTGAATTCTGTCTGCTTTTTGACCTCGATTTTTCCTGAAACAACAAATCCGATAAAATCCCCTGCCTCACCTTCCCTGAATATCTGCGTGCCTGCAGAATAATTCTTGAGTTCGAAGAAAGGAGCGATCTTTTCTATATCCCCTTCATCGAGAAGACCAAAAGTCATCTCCTCCTTGAGTTTCTTCAATTGTTCCTGAACCGTGAAGCTTTTCATGCCGTGGTCAAGGCCGGATCCTTGCCAGTCTACTCCTTTTCAAAAATATACTTGCTGATCAGTTCC
The DNA here is from genome assembly GCA_040754395.1 of Nitrospirota bacterium. NCBI lineage: Bacteria > Pseudomonadati > Nitrospirota > Nitrospirota bacterium. The sequence goes on from JBFMCL010000027.1 coordinate 24,203, forward strand.
TCGATATCAACTGCAGATTCCGTTTCTGACAGAATTCCCTTCGGCTTGATATACTCATCGGAACCGCCGGGAGATATCTTAACATATTTGTCCCCGATGATCCCCTGGGTTCTGATGCTGGCGATGGAATCTTCCTGTATCCTGACATCAGGATTGATCAGCAATTCTACATTGGCCCGGTAGTTGTCGAGGGATATTCTGGAGACTTTGCCGACCTTTACCCCGGCGATCTCGACCTCTGATCCTTTTTTCAGTCCCGAAATATTATTGAAGCGGGCCTGGACGGAATAGAGTTTCGTGCCGAACAGTTCGACATCACCGAGTTTCACAGAGAGATAGGCCAGACACAAAAGTCCTACAACCAGAAAAATTCCCACGGATGTTTCAATAGTTATTCTGTTCATCTGCTAACCCTCCACTTCTTCACTTTCATAGATTTGCCCCATGGTTTTTTCCACGAAATCCCTGATATGCGGATTGTCTGATGTCTGAAATGCTTCCGGAGGAAGACAATCCTGAATGATACCTTCATGGATGAGTGCAACATAATCGGCGAGCTTGAAAATCTTCGGCACATCATGGCTTACGATAACGGCAGTATAGCCCAGTTTCGTCTGTGTCCTGTAGAATACGCGGTATATTTCGTTGCTCTTTGCGACATCAAGTCCTGTTGTCGGCTCATCAAAAAACACTATTTTCGGATTCAGCACAAGTGCCCTTGCAAGGCCGACCCGTTTTCTCATCCCGCCGCTCAGCTGAGCAGGATATTTCTCATTGCTCCCCTCGAGATCCATCAGTTGCAGCTTTTCATTCACAATGCGCCTTATCTCTTCTTCAGAGGCCTTGGTTCGCTCCCGCAGCGGCAACGCAACATTGTCAAAGACGGTCATCGAATCAAAAAGCGCTGCGTTCTGAAAGAGCACCCCGAAATAAGACCTGATCTCCTTCAGGTCCTGTTTTTTTATCATGCTGAGATCCTTGCCGTATACCATGACTTTCCCGCTGTCAGGCTTTATAAGACCGAGGATATGCTTCAGGATAAGGCTTTTCCCCTTTCCGCTCTCTCCGACGATAACTGTCGTTTTTCCTTCATAAATGGCAAGGTTAATACCCTTCAGAACCTGCTGTGTTCCGAATGTCTTTCTCACATCTTCCAGCCGAATTATCGGTTCCATGTTCATAAGAGAAAAGAGGTGATGAAATAATCAAATACCAGAATAGCGACAGACGTAAGAACGACGGCATTGGTAGTTACCCTGCTCACTCCTTCAGCACCGAACCCGCCCTTTCTCTCATAATGGACAAAGTAGCCCTTAGCAGAACATATCCACACAATCAGCAGTCCGAAACAGAGTGATTTCACGAACCCCATATATATATCATTGAACTCCACATCCTTGTACATGCTTGAAAAATACGACCCCTCGTTGGCACCGAGGAGAGAGACTCCCACAAGATATCCGCCGAAAATGCCGATTACGTCGAAAATTGCGGTCAGCAGAGGCATCGAGAGGATCGTTGCAATGAATTTCGGGGCGATAATGTACTTATGGGGATCGATCGCCATGCATTCAAGCGCATCAATCTGTTCCGAGTTTCGCATGATACCGATTTCAGCGCAAATGGCGGAACCGGCTCTTCCGGTTACCATCAGTGCGGCCAGTACCGGCCCCAGTTCCCTGATAAGACTCAGGGCGACAGCCGATCCGAGGAGCCCCTCGGAACCGAACTTGCGGAGGGTGGTGTATCCCTGCAGACTGAGTACCATGCCGGTAAAGGCTCCGGTGAATATGATGACGAAGATCGACAGCGACCCGATGATGTAGATCTGCTTCGTGATATAAGAGATTTTATAATAGGGAAGCTTGAATATGCTTATTGTCACGTTGAACAGGAATATCCCCATCCTGCCCACCTGATTGAGATAGTAGAGACAAAGGTCACCAAGTTTTTCGAACACATTCAGTATCAGCACCGGAAAGCACCTATTTTCAATTTTACCGCTAATACTATAAAATACAAATAAATAACAAGCTATATTGTATATCGTATCCGCACTGATTGGAAAGGGTTTTTTAGTATAAGGAGACAGCGCAATGGCACGTGTTACCGTTAAGTATCTGAACGGAGAAGAGATTACCGGCGAGGTCATGCTGTTCAATGTCAACAAACCCACCTTTCCCCTGCAGGTTGAGGGCCCGGGCGGAATACCTGAGACAAGGGCAGTGAGGGTCGATGCGGTCAAGATGATCCTGTTTCTCAAAAAAGAGGAGCCCGGTGGTTCCCGTGTGCGAATGGAAACCATCGACCAATCGATATATGCGGGAACCCTGGCCTTCAGACTCATCGTCGAATTCAGGGACGGTGAAGTTATTCACGGCTCTACTCTTAAATACAGTCCGAACGATCCCGGCTTTTTCCTGATCCCCCTGAATCCTGCTGACAGGAGCGACCGGATTTATGTCAATGCGCAGTCGGTCAAACATGTAGTAAGCAAGAGACTCCTCGGAAAGATCCTTGTGGATCAGAACAAGATTACACATGAACAGCTGACTGAATCCCTGAGATACCAGAGAGAAACCAGGGAGAAGAAACTCGGTACGATTCTGAGGGAAAAGGAGATTATCAGTGAACAACAGCTGCGGGAATCTCTTGATAAACAGAAGGAAAAAAACAAGATGCTCGGAGAAATTTTGCTTGAAGCAGGATATATTACCGACGAGCAGCTGGATAACGCGCTGCGCATTCAGCAGGAGAACCGGAAGAAAAAACTGGGGCAGGTGCTGGTGGACCTCAAATATATCTCCCCGAATGATATCTGTATCGCCCTTGCCACCCAGTTCAAACATCCGTGGATCGACCTTTCCCGTATATCAATCCCTCAGGAGATTGCCACAAGCATGCCTGAGGCAGTTGTGAAGAAATTCGAAGTGATTCCTGTGGAAAAGAAAGGCACCGACATCCTTGTTGTCGCCACCTCACAACCGCAGGATGCCGATCTTAAGGCAGTGTTATCCAAGATCACCTCACTGAATGTTGAAATGGTAATAGCGTTCGAGGGATATATTGAATCTGCCATCCAGACGTTCTTCCCTGCAAAAGACAGCAATTCTTTGCGCTGATCGCCTTTTTTCAGTACGCAATACAATACGGAGTATTATTGCCTGCGGTACTCCTGAAAAAAGATGGATACCGTGTTCTCTGAAGATCTGGTCATATGCAGACAGAGGCCTCCGGTCAAATTGAGTTTTGAAAGCCTGATGGTGTAATATTTTTGTATAAAAGAATGATTTTCATGATTTGTGCGGTGATTGCAAACTTCCTGTGAAATGAGAGATAAGATCGCAGAAGAGATAAAGAAGCACGCGGTGGACAACAGGCTTCCCTGTCCTGTTGCCAGAAAAATCGCTCAGGACCTTGCCGTATCTTACAAAAATGTCGGCAGCGTGGCCGATGAGCTGAGAGTAAAGATCACTGACTGCGAGCTTGGTTGCTTCTGATGGGAGTGATACTCTTTGAACTTGCACTTACGCTGTATTTTGCCGCGACCATTATCAGTATCACGGAACTTTTCAAAGAGTCCAGAATAACCGCGAGAATTACGATTGCAGCAGCAGTGATCGGTTTCGTGATCCACACCGCGAGTATTGTTTCCCGGTATCTCACCGCAGGACATCTTCCCATTACAAACCCCCATGAAGCGACATCGTTTTTCAGCTGGTGCATAGTCCTAATCTTTTTTATTCTCCAGACCAGATATAAAATCGGCCTCCTGCCGTCATTCATCATGCCTATTGTGTTCATCCTGATGCTTATATCCTCGATGCTTTCAAGAGAGGTAAAACCCCTGACCCCGGTGCTGCAGAGCTACTGGCTTGGCATACATACTGTTTTTGCGTTTCTCGGGAATGCGGCTTTCGCGATGGCATTCGGCATCGGATGCATGTACCTTGTGCAGGAACATTATGTGAAATCAAAGCAGCTCGGCGGCCTCTTCGGGAGATTGCCAAGCCTTCAGACACTTGATGAGGTGAATTACCGCCTGATTAGCTTTGGGATCCCCCTTTTCACCCTGGCGATCATCACAGGTGCCTTCTGGGCCGAGACTGCCTGGGGGAGATTCTGGAACTGGGACCCGAGAGAGACCTGGTCACTGATCACATGGTTTATTTATGCAATCATCCTTCATGCACGTCTCGTCTTAGGATGGAGAGGCAAAAGGGCTGCCATCCTGTCGATGATCGGCTTTCTGACGATCATGATCGCGTTTTTTGGTATCAAACTGCTCCAGAAAGGTCTTCATGTCTTTCTATGAAAATATTTGTCGTAGGACTGAATCATAAAGTCGCTGATGTTGAGGTCAGGGAGAAACTGGCATTCAACGGTCCCAAACTGGAAGAAGGACTTCTGCGTTTCAGGGAGCTCCCTGAAATACGTGAAGCGATCATCCTGTCCACCTGCAACAGGGTGGAACTTTACGCAAACGTGACTGACCCTGCACAGGCCTCCGTATCTGTCAGGACATTCCTTTCCGAATTCCACGGCATACAGAGGAATTCGCTTGAACATTCCCTGTATATCTACGACGATATCGATGCGGTAAGGCATATCTTCAGGGTCGCGTCAAGCCTTGATTCCATGGTGGTCGGCGAGCCGCAGATCCTCGGTCAGCTGAAAGATGCCTTTGATCTTGCGCTTTCCAAAAAGACGACCGGTATCCTGCTGAACAAGCTGATGAAAAAAGCGATATCTGTTGCAAAACGGGTGAGAACAGAGACAAAAATCGCGGAAAATGCTGTTTCGATCAGTTTCGCTGCGGTCGAACTCGCAAAAAAAATATTCACTGACCTTTCAAAAAGGGTCTTCATGCTGCTCGGGGCCGGCGAAATGGCGGAACTGGCTGCAAAACACCTGATCAGCAGCGGTGTCAGAGAGGTCCTCGTCTCCAACAGGACGTTTGAACGTGCCTGTGAACTGGCGGAGGAATTTCATGGGAGGCCGGTGAAATTCGAGGAATTCATCCAGGAGATGGTCCGGACCGATATTGTCATCTGCTCGACCGGCGCGCCGCACTATATTCTTACCAAATCCCAAATGCAGAAGGTCATGAAGGAGAGAAAGCAGCGGCAGGTGTTTTTGATCGATATCTCGGTACCAAGAAATATCGATCCCGCGATAAATGAGCTGGATAATGTCTACCTCTATAATGTCGATGACCTTCAGGGAGTTGTTGACGCGAACATGTTCGAGAGGCAGAAAGAAGCGGAAAAGGCTGAAAACATTATTGCGGAAGAGATTATGACCTTTCTCAAGTGGCTTGTCTCACTTGATTCTGTCCCGACTATTGTTGCGTTGCGTGAGAAGGCTGAAGAGGTGAGGAAGGAAGAGCTTGAGAGGCTTTTCCATAAGATTGAGGGAATCGGGGAAAAGGAAAAGGAGGCCATTGAATATATGGCCACCGCCATTATGAACAAGCTTATCCACCCGCCTACCGCAGCGCTGAAGGAGGATTCGGAGAACAAGGATATCCTGGTCGCTACAATCAAGAGACTTTACGGGATCGAAGAGGAGAAGAATGGGGACTAAGAAAATATCCATTGGCACAAGGGGAAGCAAACTCGCAGTATGGCAGGCGGAATTCGTGAAAGCGGAGTTGCAGAAGCTGAGTCCGGGCCTTGAGATTGAGCTGAACAGGATAAAGACGACAGGAGATAAAATCCTTGATGTGCCTCTTGCACAGGTCGGGGGGAAAGGGCTTTTTGTGAAGGAAATAGAAGAGGCCCTCCTGCGGCAGGAGGCTGATATCGCAGTGCACAGCATGAAAGACGTCCCGACGGAATTTCCCGAAGGACTGCATCTGGCGGTCATCTGTGCAAGAGAAGACCCGAGAGACGCGCTCATAGTCGGCCAGAAATCAATTTCCTCCTTGTCCGCGTTTTCTCAGGGGGAACAGGGGGAAAATGCCAGATCATTAATATATACCCTTCCACAAGGGGCAAGGGTCGGTACCAGCAGCCTCAGGCGGGCATGCCAGCTGCTCAGCATACGTCCTGACCTGCGCATCGGGCAGCTCCGGGGAAACCTCGATACGAGGCTTCGCAAACTGGATGAAGGGCAGTTCGATGCCATCATTCTTGCTGCTGCCGGTGTAATACGACTTGGCCTGCAGCATCGTATTGCCGAAATCCTCCCGTTTAAGGTGAGCCTGCCTGCGATAGGGCAGGGTGCTGTCGGAATTGAATGCAGGACTGATGACACCTTCATCCACACCCTCATAATGCCCCTGAACCATTCTGAAACGGATATCTGTGTAAGGGCTGAAAGGGCTTTCCTGCAAAGACTGGAAGGCGGATGCCAGGTTCCTATTGCGGCACATGCACGGATGATTGACGGAGCAATCATTATGGACGGGCTTGTCGGAAGCGTCAGCGGGGACAGGATTATAAGTGGACGCAGCAAGGGAATCCCCGGGGAGGAAGAGTCTATGGGAATCTTGCTTGCAGAGGAGATTCTTTCAAAAGGTGCAAAGGAAATCCTGGATGAGGTGTATCGCAGAAACCTGCCGGTTATAGACAGGGAAACAGGGGGCTAGCCGATCAGGCCTTCCCGTCTTTCCATTTCTTCCAGCTTCTCCCGCTTTTCCTGACAATCGATGCAGTAAATCGCGAAGGGAAGGATTTTGAGCCGCGCCTCGCTTATCTCTTCTCCGCAGTCTTCACAGCTTCCATAGGTCCCTTCATTGAGCTTGCGCAGCGCCTCGTCTATTTTCAGGAGGGTTTCCCTGTGACTGCTGAGATGCCTGAAGCTGATATCCTCGGACAGATCGACAATCGACCAGTCACCGTCGTCGAGGGCTGTGTCTACCAGTTGTCTTGTCTCTCCCTTTATGTATTTTGATATCTCGTTCTTTACCTCTTTGAACAGCTCCTGCTTCTTTGCGATAAGCAACCTTTTGAGCGCACGATTTCTCTCTTCCTCTGTGACCGCACCCATAGGCTGCATAATGCTGCGCTGTCTGACGGCCTTTTGTGCTTTTGCAGCAGTGCCTTTCCTTTTGGAAGGAACGGATTTCCCTGTCCGGGTTTTCGCAGGAGGCGCTTTGCTTGTTCCGGCAGACGCTGTTTTCTTCTTTGCCGGAGCCTTCTTCGGGGCCGGTTTTACGGCAACGTGCTTTCTTTTTCCTGAGGGAGCAGAGGGTTTCTCTGCAGGGGGCTTGGCTGTTTTTGCCGCGGTCTTTTTTTCTTTCCTGCCGCTTTTCTGCACAGTCTTCGTTTTTGTCTTTTTGGTTGCCATTATTCTGTTTCCTTCTGCTCTTCCTGAGGTTTCTCTTCTTCCCTGAATACCTCGATAATGCTTCTGACCGTGATCCCTGCGGAAAGAAGCGCCTTCTTGATATCCGTGAGCTTTGCGTCTGTCACTTTCAGCATGAAATTGCTGTGTACCATCTCATACTTCCATTATCTCTTTTTCCTTGTTCGCAAGGACTTCGTCAACCTTCACAATAAAAGAATCCGTAATCTTCTGCACCTCATCCTGTGACTTTTTCACCACGTCCTCGCTGAGGTGTTTCTCCTTTTCCAGTTTTTTCAGTTCGTCGTTGGAATCCCTGCGGATATTTCTGATCGCGACCTTTGCTTCTTCCGCCTTTTTCTTTACTGTTTTGACGAGCTGTTTTCTCCTCTCCTCTGTGAGTGGAGGGATGTTAATCCTAATCATCTTGCCGTCGTTCATTGGGGTCAGGCCGAGGTCTGACTTCAAAATGGCTTTTTCGATTTCAGAGATGATTTTCGGGTCCCACGGGGTGATCGCCATCTGACGGCTTTCGGGGATGCTCAGACTTGCAATTTGCTGAAGTGGAGTTGGTGTCTCATAGTAGTTTACGGTAATCCCGTCGAGAAGTGCCAGGGAGGCCCTTCCGGTCCTGATAGAGGCGAAATCCTTCTTCAGAACATCTATGGTACGGCTCATGCGCTCAGTGGTCTTTCTTTTTAACTCTTCCTCCATCGTTCCCCCTTACAAGAGTTCCGATTTTTTTGCCTTCCAAAATTTTGCGTATATTGCCTTTGCCTCTCAGATTAAATACCACAATCGGGAGATTGTTGTCCATACATAGGGATATTGCGGTCGAATCCATAATGGTGAGCCCGTTTTTTAGCACCTCGATATAAGTGACCGTTGTGTACTTTTTTGCAGAGGGGTCCTTCATGGGGTCCGAGGAGTACACGCCGTCTACCTTTGTTGCCTTTAAAATTACATCTGCACCGATTTCCATAGCCCTGAGGGAAGCGGCGGTATCAGTGGTAAAGTACGGGTTCCCGGTACCGGCTGCAAAGATGACCGTTCTTCCCTTTTCGAGATGTCTCATCGCCTTGCGCCGAATATATGGCTCTGCCAGTTCCTTCATTTCAATGGCTGACTGTACCCTGGTGGGGATGGTGTATTTCTCAAGATAATTCTGGAGCGCGAGGGCATTGATGACGGTTGCAAGCATTCCCATGTAATCGGCGGATGCCCTTTCTATCCCCTTTACGCTTGCTTCTACTCCCCTGAAGATGTTCCCCCCGCCGATTACGATTGCGACCTCGACTCCCATGGAAACCGCGTCCTTTATCTCTTTTGCGATATAATCGACTGTTGCCGGGTCAACTCCGTATGCCATGTCTCCCATCATGGCTTCTCCGCTGATTTTGAGGAGTACTCTTTTGTATTTCAAGTTTCCTAACCTGCGGCTGCTTCTCCCAGCTGAAACCGGGCGAATCTTCTGATGACGATATTTTCACCGACTTTTGCAATCTTGTCAGTCACGATATCCTGTATCTTTTTCTTCTGTTCAGGGTCCTTAATGAATATCTGGTCGAGCAGGCAGACATCCGTGTAAAATTTTTCGAGTTTCCCTTCGATAATCTTTTCGACTACCTGCTGGGGCTTGTCCGCGACCTGCGCCCTGTAGATCTCCTTTTCGCGCTCTATCATGTCCTGGGGCACGTTTTCTCTCGAAAGGTACAGAGGGTTTGCCGCAGCGATATGCATGGCAACATCCTTGACAAGTTCCCTGAAGTCCTCAGTCCTTGCGACAAAATCCGTTTCGCAGTTGATCTCAACCATGGTCCCGATCTTGCCCATATGGATATATGATTCAATGAGTCCTTCCGAAGCCGTTCTTCCGGCTTTTTTCTGCGCGCTCGCAAGGCCTTTCTGCCGCAGGAGATCGATTGCCTTTTCAATATCCCCGTCACTTTCGGTAAGAGCCTTCTTGCATTCCATCATGCCGGCGCCGGTTTTCTCCCTGAGGTTTTTGACTGTTTCCGCTGAGATTGTTGTCATTCTGTCACCCCTGCTTCTTCCTGCCGGATTTTTTCCGCGATCTCGGGGGTCTCCGCCTGTTCAGCCACAGTTTTTGATAAGGTCTCTTTTCCTTCCACGATCGCATCTGCAATCTTCGAGGTGATGAGTTTTATCGCCCGGATCGCATCATCATTGCCGGGGATGACATAATCGATTTCATCAGGATCGCAGTTCGTATCAACGATCGCGACGATGGGCACAGAGAGTTTTTTTGCTTCCGCTACGGCTATCCTTTCTTTTTTCGGGTCAACGATGAACAGTGCGCCGGGAAAACTCGTCATGTCCTTGATCCCGGAAAGGTTTCTTTCAAGCTTGAAGCGCTCTTTTTCGAGGGCAGAAACCTCTTTTTTCGGGAGCAGATCCATTGTTCCGTCCTGCTTCATCGTCTCGATCTTTTTCAGTTTTTCTATGCTCTTTTTTATCGTGGTGAAATTCGTCAGCATCCCGCCGAGCCACCGCTGGTTCACATAGAACGCACCGGCCCTCTGGGCCTCTTCCCTGATCGCATCCTGTGACTGTTTTTTCGTGCCGACAAACAGCACCGGTGAACCGGACATCGAAATGCGTTTCACGAAATTATAGGCATCCTCAAGCCCCCTGACAGTCTTCTGCAGGTCGATGATGTAAATGCCGTTTCTTTCGCCGAAGATGTATTTTTTCATCTTCGGATGCCACCGTTTTACCTGATGGCCAAAGTGTACCCCTGCTTCAAGCAGTTCCTTCATTGCAGCTACCATATTCTTTGCTCCTCCTGTCTCTTCCCTCTGTTTACTCGAGCGTTCGCCATGCCGGCGCACAGAGGCAGAATGATGTATTTTCTGAAAGAAACAAGCCGTTCTTTCAGGAAGTCAAGAGTAACATAATAATAGCTGATTTTGCAAGGGGATAGGTGGTACAATCGTATAGTTTACAGGACCGGTGGAGCCTGATATGCTCTTGTCCGTTCCCGACTGGCATGCGAAGAAATTGAGGGAACATTTATCAGAATTCCACAATGAGGATTGGAATGAGGAGGCATTATGATAGCACGCTATACACGCCCTGAAATGGGGAGACTGTGGGAGGTGGAGAACAAATACCAAAAATGGCTCGATGTTGAGATCGCGGCATGCGAGGCATGGGCAGAGCTTGGCGAGATACCCCGCGATGCCCTTAAGGCTATCAGGCAGAAGGCAGGGTTCGACATCAGGCGGATTGATGAGATTGAGAAGGTGGTCAAGCATGATGTCATTGCGTTCCTCACCTCAGTGGCCCAGAGCCTCGGCCCGGAATCACGGTTCATCCATAAGGGATTAACCTCTTCAGATATCCTTGACACGGCACTTGCCATTCTCATGAGGGAAGCAGCGGACATTATCATTAAGGACATCAGGCTGCTCATGGAAGTGATGAAGAAACAGGCCTTCAGGTACAGGGACGTGCCGATGATCGGAAGAAGCCACGGTGTCCATGCGGAGCCCATGACATTCGGGCTCAAGTTCGCCCTCTGGTACAGCGACATGAACAGGAACCTCTCGAGGATGAAAAAAGCCAGAGAGATGATCAGCACCGGCAAGCTCTCGGGCGCGGTCGGGACCTTTTCGAATATCCCGCCTGCGGTCGAAGAGAAAGTCTGCAAAAGGCTTGGCCTGAAACCCGAACCGGTCGCAACGCAGGTTGTGCAGCGTGACAGGCATGCGGAATACCTCACGACGCTTGCCCTGATCGCAGCCTCGGTGGAGAAGATAGCTGTCGAGATACGGCATCTGCAGAGGTCTGAGGTGCTCGAGGCAGAAGAGCCGTTCATGGCCGGCCAGAAGGGTTCTTCCGCAATGCCCCATAAGCGGAACCCGATCGGGTGTGAAAACCTTTCGGGTCTCGCAAGGGTTGTGCGGTCGAATGCGCTGGCAGCACTCGAAAATATCGCTTTGTGGCATGAGCGGGATATTTCCCATTCTTCCGTCGAACGGATCATCATACCGGACAGTACGATACTCGTGGACTACATGCTGGACAGGATACGAGGAATCCTGGAGAGACTGCATGTGTATCCGAAAAAGATGAAGGAAAATATGGCTGCAAGCTACGGGCTCTTCAATTCCCAGCGGGTGATGCTCGCCCTTATCGATAAGGGGATGAGCCGCGAATACGCCTATGAGATTGTCCAGAGAAATGCGATGAAGAGCTGGAAGACGGGGGCCACGTTCAGAGATCTGTTACTGAAGGATAAAGAGGTGAGAAGGCATCTCGGGACAGGTGAGATCAGGGGAATTTTTGACCTTGCATATTACCTCAAGCATACGGAATATATTTTCCAGAGGGTATTCGGGAAATAAGCGTTTTATCTTCAGGGATTCGCGGATGTCTTCTCTTTTGCGGCAGATTCTGCAAAGATTTTCATCGCAATAAAGGGGGGAAAATGTGGAGATAACAAAGTTAACAGCACTTTGGCTGGGAGGTTATGATAAACGGCCTTATTATTCCCTTTTGGATAAGCGTTCCCGGTTTTTTGGTTATGGCAGGACTTGCGCTGATGCTATGGCGAGAATCCCGGAAATAAACACTATGTTCGCGTTCATGCGTACGATGCTCTTTTTTGAAAAGCACTTCTGGAGCTTTACGCTTTGAACAACAGTGTTCCTGCACAAGAGTTAGCTTCCCGGTGGGACAGGTGCAAAAAGCTTCTGCAGCAATTTATCCCGCAAGCTCAGGGGATATTGGTTTTCTCCCGTTTAAATATCTATTATCTCAGCGGTTCGTTTGCCAATGGAGTGTTGTGGTTGCCCGTCAATGGCGAGCCCATATTATTGTGCAGGCGTGGCGATGAAAGAGCAAGAATTGAGTCACCGATACGGCATATTTACTCATTCAGATCATATGGCGATGTAAAGTCAATACTTCACGATCTGGGTTTTTCTCTGCCTGAACTGGTTGCCGCTGAGATGAATGGGTTATCGTGGGCTCTCTCAAACAGCCTTATCAAATACCTCCCCGGGCATCAGTTCATTCCCGCAGATCGGGTCTTAGGCATGAGTCGTGCGCATAAGTCACCGTGGGAGCTCAATATCTTGCGGGAAGCAGGCGCCAAACATGCAAGATGTTTGACTGAACTGCTGCTGCCATTTCTTTACGAGGGGATAACTGAACTTGAGATATGTCAAAAAATTTCAGAGCTATTCTTTTCCGAAGGCCATCTCGGGATCCTCCGAATGGAAAATTATGGAGAGGAAGCCTTTCTTGCATTTGTCTCGGTTGGAGACAGCGCAAATTATCCGAGTGTCTTCAACGGCCCTGTCGGTCTTCGGGGTGTGCATCCGGCAATACCACACATGGGATCAGCAGAAGTGAAATGGACAACGGGGAAGCCTCTTATCATAGATAACGGGTTTACTTTTGCTGGCTACATGACCGATAAGACGCAAGTTTACTGGCTTGGGGAGAAGAAAGATGTGCCGGAGAAAGCTATGAAGGCACATGAGTTCTGTATCGATTTGCAGGAGAAAATCACAGAATTTCTGAGGCCGGGCATCCTGCCAAGTGAAATCTGGCAGTATTGCCTCGATAAGGTTGAGCACTCCGCATGGCGAGATGGCTTTATGGGGTTGGGGAAAAATAAAGTGTTCTTCATAGGCCATGGCATCGGGCTTGCCGTAGATGAATATCCCGCTTTGGCAAGTGGATTCGATTTTCCGCTTGAAGAAGGGATGACCCTTGCTATCGAGCCCAAAATTGGCATCCCGGATTTCGGAATGGTTGGAGTCGAAAATACTTTTGAGGTTACAACTGATGGCGGAAAATGTCTAACAGGCGAAAACTTCGATATAATCACCGTTTAATAGACAAGTACACTTGCGCGCTGCACCAGATTCTCATCAACATAGTTTACAGATTCATCGGTTAATCTGGAGAGCTTCATATTCGTTTTCCTGAAGTTCTCTCCCATGAACTTGATATAATTGTGCTAAATGTAAGAGGATTCTTTTATACATATTGCATAGATTTTAGATGAATAATTCTGATTGGTTATGGTGGTTCTTTGCTGCTTATCCGTCTTGGACAGCACCAGTTCGTTTAGTTGTTTTTGCACTTGTCGGTTTTGGTTTTATCATAATAGGGATAACGGGTAAAAATTGGAGAAACATTTTATGGGGAACAGTAGTTATTATTTTCGTCGTTTTTCTATGTAGGAACGATAATCGTAATCTTCTCGAAGGCTTTACGCATCTTAACCTATTAGCTGTAAAAATCTTTTACGGTGTTCTCATTTGTATTATCGCCATAATACTTATGATAGCCTTTAAGATAATTAAAGCTTCAAATGGCAAGACATGAATTGTGGTTATTTTTATTAAAGCTCTCTTACAAATTCTTCCTGTACTCCACTCCCCGGAAGTTTGATATAATTTCAAATAGTACAAATGAAAATCGGCAATGCTTTTTTATTTAGGTAATTAGTTATAAATGAGTGAAATAAGAATAAAAGCATTGATACTGTATTTAATTGCGGTTTTAGCAGCGTTTTTTCTTCAAAGAGTAATTAATAAAATATCAGAAAAAGCCGTTAGGGATAAAAAACTTGATACAGGTATTTATCATTTTTTCCCCTTACAAGGCGATCAAGCTGTTAGATTAGCCAAGGGCTATATTTATGCAAGCAAAATTGTTTTCTGGTTTACACTCATCATTTTTCCTCTCAGGAGTCATGTCAATAGGTGTGTAAAAAGCATTTAGGCGGCCATCCTTTCAAGCACCTTGGTTTCCTGCTTCAATACACCATCGACAAAAGTCCTTCCTTTATAAACATCAGCCAATAACCAGTATC
>JBFMCL010000028.1 GCA_040754395.1 Nitrospirota bacterium
CATCCCGTTTGAGACAGCTACAAGGGCGTTGTTCCGCTTCATGCCAGTTGCAAACGCATTCATGTCATCAGAGGGAAATATGGCAACCTCGGGCATTCCTATGCCCGCCCTGGAAGCAAGTTCTCCTATCGTTTTGACGAGCCAACGCTCTGTTTCACTTGCAGGCGAAGTGATCACCTGCGCCCTTGTAAGTCTCTTTGCGCTCCACTTCGAGAGCGCAAGGCTTATGAAGGCTCCGCCCATGCCGAATACTGCTGCAAAAATCAGCAGCGATTGATAATTCAAACCGTACGGTGTTATATAAGGTTCGACACCGAGCACTCTCAGCACTATGCTCAATACTATCAATATCGCGATGTTGGTGATCAAGAAATACATTACTCTGCGCATTGTTCCCTCCCATGAATAGTGGCTTCAGTCAAGCGCCCTCAACAGGTCTCTCAGTTCTCTGCTTTGACCTTCCACCATATGTATCCTCTCAGGCAAACCATCAATCCTCAGCAGTTCCGCCAATACCTTCGCATCTACCTTATCAGTCTTCCTCTTCGTCTCCGCTATCAGCTTTACTTTATTCGGATTGACCACATATACTTCAATTCCAATTCCTTTAAGCGTGTCGAAGATCCATCGCGTCTGACTTCCGTTTCTATTGCTACGAACTCTATCGTTTTAAGTATAGCAAAAACAGAAGGAACTTCATTGCAGCGCAGTGCCGAGAAGCCGCGTGGCAATTGAAAAATAGATGAGCAACCCCGCGACATCAGCTACCGATGTTATCAGCGGATTGCTTACTACTGCCGGGTCCAGGCCAAATTTTGTTATCATAAAAGGAAGCACCACCCCGATGAAGTTCGACACAAAAACCAATAAAACCATTGCAAGTCCGACTATCAGCCCGATTTCGGGACCACCCCTGAAGAGGCCGAGTATCGAGCTTGCAACCCCCATGGTGACTCCTAAAAACCCTGCCACGGTCATCTCTCTTCCAAGCGCCCAGAACCATTGGCCAAGTTTGATGTCGCCTGTTGCGATAGCGCGGACCATGAGAGTGGATGATTGTGCTCCGGCATTTCCTCCCGTAGCGATGAGGAGCGGTATGAAAAATGCCAGTGCGATCGTAGAAAGCAGTACCTCTTCATAAGCAGCGATTACGCTTGATGCAACCAGGTTCACGATGAGCAATACCATAAGCCAGACGATCCTTTTGCGGTAGAGGACCCATATGCTTGATTCACTGTAGCTCGTTTTAAGAGGCTCTACTGCCGCCACTTTGTGAAAGTCCTCGGTGGCCTCTTCCTGTGCAACGTCCATTACGTCGTCGACTGTCACAATGCCGAGCATGACCCCTTCCGAATCTACAACGGGCAGCGCGACCAGGTCATAACGCTGTATCATTTTAACCGCCTGCTCACGGTCTTCAAAAGCTGAAACACTCACAAAGGTGTAATCCATGATACCGCTCACGGGGTCATCCGGCTTCGCGAGAATAAATTTCCTTAAGCTCAGCGCATCCAAAAGCACCCACGAATCGTCCGTGACATGCACAACATTAATTGTCTCGCTGTCCTTCCCTTTTAGGCGGATATGTTCAAGTGCCTGTCCGACGGACCAGTTGGACCGCACAGCCACGTAGTCCGGTGTCATCAGCCTTCCGACACTTTCTTCGGGATACCCGAGCAACTGAAGGGTCTCCCTGCGGTCATCCGGGTTGAGCAAATTCAAAAGCCTCTGAATTGCCCGCCCTGGGAGCTCTTCAAAAAATTGTGCCCTGTCATCCGGACTGAGATTCGATAATATCTGTTGTGTCTCCTCATTCGTCAACTCTTTTAAAAAAGTGTCCTTGTCCTGAGACTCCAGATAAGAGAAGATTTCCGAAGACAATTGTCGCGGGAACATCCGGAAGATGAGAACGCGATCCGGTTTCTCGATACGCCGCAGCATATCGGCTATATCAGGGGCCGGCAATTCAGAAAGTAGCCCACGGAGCTCCGCCCAGTCGCGCTTTTCGATCAATTCCTTAATCCTCGAGTTCAGTGCATCTTGATCTGTCATGCCGTTCACCTCCTTTTGTGATATGCAGAGTGCGATCCCTATCCATATAAGCAACGTGTCGTAGGCACTAACCCTCCATCCTTCTGTTGTCTGATCGAGTCGTTATGATTCTCAGCGAGTCGACACCAGCCATCTCCCCGGCAAGTGTCCCTTCGACAAAGATCAGCCGGTCATCTTCTTTAGCAAATCCCGATTTCTCCATGAATTCCATAATCGCATCTAGCCGGGTTCCCGTTTCACGTTCCAGGTAGATAGGGGAGACCCCATATGACAGGTTGAGAAAATTGTTCAAAGCTTCGTTGCCGCCGAATAAAAGTATCCAGCAGTCAGGTTTGAATCTGGATATCAGGCAAGGGGCGGTTCCGTTTTGCACCGGAACAATTATATAATGAATCTTTAAAGCCTGCGCGGCTTCAACTGCATTGAGCGAAAGGACATCTCCATGCTTGGATTCACCGCGGCTCGCCCCTTTTCTGAAGTAAGCGTGCAAATCGGAGAGATCATTAATGGCTACCCGTTCCCGCTCGGCTGAGGATACAATTTTGGCCATCATTTCGACTGATTCAACCGGATAACGCCCGATTGCGGTTTCTTCAGAAAGCATGACAGCGTCTGTTCCGTCCAAGACCGCATTCGCCACGTCGGACACCTCGGCGCGGGTTGGCCGGATATTTTCCGTCATTGTTACCAGCATTTGGGTTGCCGTTATAACCGGACGTCCCAATAAATTTGCCTGATGGATCAGTTTCTTCTGCACTGCCGGAACATCCTCCAGGGGAATCTGCACCCCCATGTCACCGCGGGCAATCATGATCGCGTCTGCTGCATCGAGTATTTCGTCGATGTTATTGATTGCTTCTGCCCGTTCAATTTTTGCCACTACATGGACAGACTTCCCTTTTTTTCCTGTAAACTCCCTCAGCTTCATAATGTCATCCGCAGATTCCACGAATGAGATCCCAAAGGTATCAATTCCCTCAGCCAGAGCAAAATCAACGAACATGAGATCGCTTTCCGATACCACATCTGTAAATATCTTTACACCCGGAAGATTTAATCCTTTATGGGAAAGTAACGGGCCGCCGATAATCGTACGGCAGAAGACTTCATCTGCCGATATCTTTTCTACCTTTAATTGTATAAATCCGTCGTTGAGGAAAATAAGGCTTCCCGGTGATACGCTTTCAGGCAGTCTCTTGTATTCTACGGGTATGCGGTCAGGAGTTCCAAGGATGTCTCTAATGGTCAGAATTACCTTATCCCCTTTTTCCAATAAAAGTGAGTCATCCCGGAGTTTTCCTATGCGGATCTTTGGGCCGGGAAGATCAACCATAATCAGACAATAACGCTGGAGTTTGACCGCTACAGCGCGGATACGCCGGATATCCTCCTTATGCGTTTTTAGAGTACCATGAGCGAAATTGAGCCGTGCCACATTCATTCCCTTCTTGACCAATTCCTCCAGAACAGCCTCAGAACGGGAGGCCGGCCCTATGGTACAGACGATCTTAGTTTTATGATCCGGTAAGTTCATAGCAATTTTCCTCTTTGCTGCTTATCAGGTACAAATTCTCTTTGGGAACTTTGGGTTGATGTTGCAGTAACGATTTGGCGTCGGAACCAATCAGCTTTTCTATGTCGTTAATTCTCAACATAATAACATATCCTCCTCAGCGGCTAAAATAGGCATTGAGCACATATTCCTGCATCATCCTGTGGGTATTGAAGAACGAACCGTTGATGGCGATGGAGTAGATCATCACGTCGACGAACCGCTCCCGGTCGCGGTAGAAGAGGGGAACAATGGCCTGTTCCATTTTGTCGTACAGGGTCGCAACATCCAGAGAGTGGTCGCGATTTTCTCCCTTTCCCCGGGCGATATCGCCGATGGACCAGCCGGTCAACCCTTCGATATGCCCCTCGATCCACCAGCCGTCCAGCACGCTCAGGTTGGGAACGCCGTTGAGAGCTGCTTTCATCCCGCTGGTTCCCGAGGCCTCCATTGGAGGCTCGGGGGTGTTCAACCAGATGTCGACCCCTGAGGTTATCATCGCCCCCAGCGTCATGTTGTAATCCTCGAGGTACGCGATCTTGATATCGTTTGCGAGGGCTTGCTTCGCCCGGAAAATCCGCTTGATGAGTTCCTTTCCACCTTGATCCCGCGGGTGTGCCTTGCCGGCATAGATCACCTGGATTTTGCCGGTTTCTGCAGAAATCCTCCTCAGACGGTCCAAGTCATGGAATAGAAGGTCGGCTCTTTTGTAGGTCGTGGCCCTCCGGGCAAAGCCGATGGTCAGCACGTTCTCATCCATCCCGGCGCCGGTTTCCCTGTTGACAAAGCCAATCAGCCTTTTTTTGGCTTGCATATGGGCATCCCACACCTCCTGCTTCGGAATGCTCAGGGCATAGCGAAGGCTGAAATTGTCCTGTTGCCAGATGGGGATATGCCGATCGAAAAGTTCCCGGAACGGTTCCGAGACCCAGGTGGCCGCATGAACGCCGTTGGTTATCGCCTCGATGGAATAGCCGGCGAACATCAGCCGGGAGACCTCTCCATGTTTTTGGGCCACCCCGTTGACATAGCTGCTCAGGTTGAGGGCCAGATAAGTCATATTCAGAATGTTCCCCTCGTAAAGTACCCCATCTATTCCAAAGAAATCATCCCTGTCTCCGATCACTTTTCGTGCGAGATCGATGGGAAACTTATCGTGCCCGGCAGGAACAGGGGTATGCGTCGTAAAAACACATTGTTTCCGCACTGCTTCCGCGTCGTCTTTAGCAAGCGATCTCCTGCCGGCCCTTTTCGCCTCCTCGTCCAGCAGCTCAAGCGTCAGGAGAGCTGCGTGCCCTTCGTTCAGATGGAAACTTTGGATGTTCTCATAGCCCAGGGCGCGAAGCATCCTGACTCCGCCGATGCCCAGAATCACTTCCTGCGACAGTCGGTAGTGTTCGTCCCCGCCGTACAGGGATTGAGTCAGTTCGCGGTCCCATTCCGAATTCTCGGGCAGATCGGCGTCCAGGAAATAGATCGGTGCTCTAAAGCCACCAACCCCCTTGACTTCATATCGCCAGGCCCGAAGATGAACGGTTCGCCCTTCTACGAGGACCCATACTCTCCGGGACTCCTCGTGAAGCAGTTCCTCGACTGCCCATGGCGAAGGTTGTTCTTCCTGCCAGCCATCCGGCAGGAGTTTCTGTCGGAAGTACCCTTTGCGGTAGAGTAGCGTGACCGCAACCATAGGAACCTTGAGATCGGCCGCGGAGCGGATCGTGTCTCCGGCCAGCACCCCCAAGCCACCGCTGTAAGTGTGAATCTTCTCATCAATCCCTATTTCCATTGAGAAATAGGCGACTGTCCGCTGTTCGTTCGCTTTCTGAACCATATTGACCCCCTGATTCTTCATAATAAAAATTAGTCAGCCTCTGAAATCATTTCCTGATACAGCCGCACGGTATCTTCCCTCCGGCACAGCTCCGAGCCCGGGGTCATGACAGCGGCAGCTCCGGCTGCCATCCCGAACAGTACGGATTCCCGCAGCGGTTTCCCCTGGGCAAGGCTCAGGACCATACCGGCCACCATGCTGTCTCCGGCCCCGACCTTGCTGACGATCGGCACGGTAGGCGCCGATATATGTTCGGCAGTATTCCCGGAAGCCAACAAAGCGCCTGCAGCGCCGAGAGAAATGACCAGCACTTCGCAGCGGCCGCTTTTTACCATCTTTCGGGCCTCCGCCTTTATCTGCGATTCCTCTTTGATATCTTTCCCTATCAAGTCTTTGAATTCACGAACATTCGGCTTAATGAGATAGACGCCTTCCTGCAGCGCCAGATTCAGGGCTTTACCGGAAGCATCAACGATTACTCTCACCCCATTGTCTTTGCCGCTGCGTGCCACCTGTGCGTAAATGTCATCCGGCAGACCCGGAGGAAGACTTCCGCTGGCGACCAGGTAATCGGGTTTGGGACTGATAGCGGACAGCTCATGGAGACATCGTTTCCATTCCTCATCGCGAAAAATCGGTCCCGGCATACCAAAGCGATATTGTTGTCCCGTGGATTCATCGAGAATAACAAGATTCTCCCGGATCATTCCCTCTATGGGAAGCGACCTGTGGATTATGCCTTCCCGATCCAGCAGGTCTGTCAGCCTGTGTCCTGTCAGTCCACCTGAGGGAAAGAGAAGCAACGATTCTCCTCCAAGCTTTTTTATCGCCCGGGCAACATTAACGCCCCCTCCTCCCGGTTCAAAACGCGGAGCTTTGCAGTAGAGCTTCCGTTCCGCAATAACATGATCAACACTCGAACTCTTGTCGATTGCAGGGTTCATCGTAAAGGCAATTATTTCTTTCATTGAACACGCCTCCGTTTATTTGTCTTACACTGTCGGAGTCAGACTCAGACCGCCCCCATAACGAAACGAGACAGCTTACTTCACCTGAAGTGTGGAGACAACTTCCCGAACGCCATCGGTTTCCAACGCAAGCATCATCGCTTTTCCGAGAACTGCTTGAAAGCTGAACGACCTATTCTTCCGAAGCCGTTGATTCCCACTCTGATTGTTCTCTTTTTAGCCATGATTGCTCTCCTTTCTCTTTTACTAATCGTGTCATAAGTATGAAGTCGTTAATTATAAAAGCCCTCCTGACCCCTGGTCGCCTTTGGCGCCGCCAGAGGCGGGTAAACTCCCTTTGTTAAATCCCGAATGCCTTGCGGACTCTTTGGAATAAGCGACCGAACCGCGATATTCTACCCTCTCATTTCCTTGCAACCACATTCCCGGCTTCGCCCTTCATAAAAGAAATAATATTCTCTACTGTTGTATTCAGAATGCGTTCGACAGCCTCGCGCGTGTTGAATGCGCTGTGAGGGGTAATGATCACGTTGCGCAGACGCAAAAGAATGTGGTTGGCCAGCAGGGTATCTAAAACGCACTTTTTCCGGTACACCGAATACAGCAATTCCGCCTCTTCACGGATAACCGACTCGTCGGGCAGCACATCGAGACCTGCCGCAGCTACCTTGCCGTCGCCAATCGCTTTTACAAGTGCTTTTACGTCAACTATATCACCCCGGGCGGTATTGATCAAGACAACACCGTCTTTCATCTTTGCAAACGCCTTAACGGAAATAAGATTGCGCGTCTTCTCATTGGAAGGGACGTGAAGGGTTATGATATCGGAAGTCGCAAAAAGCTCATCCAGTGTCAGATAGCGGAACCCCAGACTGGATGCCATTTCCTCGTCCTGTTTCACGTCAAAGGCCACGACATTCATGCGGAACCCCTTGGCTATTTCGATAACACACCGGCCTATGCTCCCTGTTCCGATAACGCCCAGTGTTTTGCCGAGCAGATCGAATCCCTGGAGGCCCGTCTGGGAAAAATCCCCCCTCCTCGTCCGGTCGACTGCAGCAATCAGATTGTGGCTTATTGCCAGAAGAAGTCCAAATACATGCTCTGCGACTGTATTGTCTCCGTATACAGGAACATTACAGACTGTTATACCATTATCTTTGCAGTAATCAAGATCGATATGATCGAAACCGGTTGACCGGGTGGCGACCAGTTTCAGGTAAGTCAGATTTTTAAGAACTTCAGCGGAAAGATCCGAGTAGATAAAGGGGGCAACGACTTCTGCATCCGCATACTGCTTTACGTTGTCCTTTGTAAGCATGTCACCCACAAATATGATTTCATGTTCATCTCCCAGTCTGTCAAACGAAGGGCGTTCCCATTCCTCCACCTCAAAAACAACGATTTTCATCAGCGGACCTCCTTTCCGGGAAAACCCGGAAGATTCAAAAGTTTTGTGTCTTACTTGCTCTGATATAACTGTCGTGTCATTTCTATCCATTTGCTGCCTGTCATTTCGAGCGCAGTGCTCAAAATAGCATGCAGGGGTTTGGCTATTAGTTTCTCTATTAACTTTTTCATATGACTTTTTACATTTCCGGGAAACTTCCAGTTCATCGTGTCAGCCAAATTGCCAGTAGTCCGCCCAAAAGCGAATAGACCGAACATGCCAAAATTGTTTTCCCCAGTATCTTTCCCTCCTGGCCGGCCAGACCTACCGTAGCCCCTCCGGCGATAATGTTATGCGGGCAGATGATGTTGCCTACTGCTGCCCCGAAACCCTGCGCCCCGATCATGGTGAGAACAGGAAGGCCAAGATTCCGCGCAACCGTCTGCTGGAAATCGGTAAACAGAATATTTGAGGCTGTGGCCGAGCCGGTTACAAATGTTCCCAGCACCCCGACCATTGGAGAAAGAATCGGCCAGAAACTTCCCGCTGCATGGGCGGCTCCTGCAGAGAGAGAATCGATCATACCCGAATGAATCATGATACGGGAAAGACTCAGCATGGCAACAAGAGCAATTGTTACCGGCAGGAGCTTTTTGATGGACTGGGAAACAGCCGCTTTCATATCAGCTTGTCCTGCACGCTGCACGAGTGCGCCGGCAACAAACCCCACAAACAGCATGGTTCCGGGGTGATAAAAAGGCTCGAACCTCCCGTGAAACGTATCGAGCAGAGTCCATTCCCACGCAAAAGAATTGAGCACCTCTCTGACCCCAGGTATAAGACGTGTTATGAGGATAAGCGATACGAGAATCCAATAGGGGGCGGTCACACGCAATAATTTCCCCCGTGATCCCCTGATATCTTTTGCCGGCGGTCCATTTTCAGACTGTTTGTTTCCACCCCCGGCGATTTTCAGTATGGCAACAAAACCCAATCCCCCAAATAAGGCCCCGCCGAGCGTGGGCAACTCCGGACCGACCCATCTTGAGATTCCAAAAAACGGGAATAGAAAGAGGACAGCGGCAAGAAAAGTCCAGACCCATATATGACCTGAAGCGTCTTTCCTGACTTGCATGGACTTTGTAACCATAAACATCGCAATTAAGATCATGACCCAGCCCAGAATCCCATGGTACAAACCTGTAGCTCCGGACAATTCGAGTCCGTCAAATCCTGTTGAAGCAATCTGCGGCAGAATCGGGGTTCCGACAGCTCCGAAAGAAACTCCAACCGAGTGTCCGATTAGGGCCAGCGCCACTGAGTCAACCGGACGAAACCCCATGCTCACAAGAAAGGGCGCGGTCAGGGCGACAGGCGTCCCAAACCCCGCCAAACCTTCGATGAACAGGGCGAAGAACCAGAAAATCAAGAGAGCTGCGATTCGCGGATCTGTTGACAGAGACGCAGTTTTCAACTTCACGGTATCGATTGCTCCGGTATGAACCTGCAGATGATGAATGCAGAGAGCGGGAAAGATGATCCATAAGATGGTGGTTGAGGTGAATACCGCTTCAGAGAGAGCGCCCCCCATTGCCGCAACTGTTCCGATATTACCGTAAACGTCGCTGCCGAAGCCGAAAACCAGCCAGGACAGGAGAACCGTCACGAACAAACCGATGACTCCGGCTCTGGCAGCAGACCACCTGAACACGAGCATGATCACCATAATGGTTATAACAGGCAGAATTGCCAGAATCCCCTGCGTTGCGAGGTTCATTCTTCATTCCTCATCAAATCTTCCATTTGCGTCTTCTCCTCTGCTACAGGCGCATCTTCATTGTTCCGTCCCCCGAGATAATTGCATATGCGCCATGCATGATATCCGGCGCGGTTAAGCCATCTCATCGCGTCAAGTATATTTAGCGCCAGAGCAGGTTCCCCGTTGCCGCCGGCGGTCTGTCTGAGAACAGCGGCTCGTCCCTGCTGGTGCATTTCCGACAACTCCATCGACTTCCGTTCAAGAATCTCCAGCCATTCCGGCGGCATGTGTCCACGCAATCCGTTTTCCGAGACCTCCAGAATCTCCCGGCAAAGTGCTATCTCCGTTTGAAGATGCTCATAAGCCCCCGTCTTTCCCAAAACAGAAGGCGGATAAAGATAAGGCCGAAGCCGCATAAGATGATCTATGGCATGCATCTGGGCCAGACTGGAATGCGACAATGGCTGGTCCTCTGCCACAGGAGGAATCCTTGCAAGAAAATCTTGCGTCTTATCAAGCGCCTGCTCTAATTCCGTGCTGTAAAAACCGGATACGCCTTTCCCGGGATCGCCGAGCCTGCCGCGAATAACGCCGAACATTTCACAGGCTGTCTCGCTCAGGGCGCGGCGCGTGGCCTCAAGCGCCACAGCGGGAACATTCAGGACCGCAGCATCGAGATGACGCGTCAGTTCCGGTCCTTCCTCGGGCAAAAGACGCTCTATCCATCGTGAGAATTGATCAACAAAGGGCAAAAATAATACTACTCCTACCGCAATGAAGGAGGTATGAAACGCTGCAAGACTTGTCGCACCGGGCTCGAGTTCCATATGTATCTGCGCCCATCCAATCACACGCAAAAAAACAGGAAGCATCATCAGGGCAATAATACCTGTAATAACATTGAACATCACATGCGCCAGCGCAGTGCGCCTTGTTGAAACACCCGCTCCTATAGAGGCCAAAACGCCGGTTACCGTCGTTCCGATCGCTGCTCCGATAACCAGATATGCTGCCTGCTCGAAGTTTATCGATGCGGTATGCAACGCCGTCAAAGTGGTTGCGATTGCGGCACTTGATGACTGCATTACAACCGTCATGGCGATTCCGATAACAACCATGAGTATATGCCTGAACACCCCTGCGGACGGAAGTTCGGCGAGATTGAAAACACCGGACAGCCCCTGCATACCGTCCTGCAAAGTTTCTATTCCGATGAAAATCAGTCCGAATCCCGCCAGCGCGAGCCCGAATGATTTCCATCTGCCGCGTGCCAGTAATTTTATAAATGCCCCGACGCCGACCAGGGGCAATGCATAGAATCCTATACTCACCTTCAGACCGAGCACCGAGACGATCCAACCAGTGCTGGTCGTTCCGAGACTCGCTCCGAGAACCACGCCGACCGCCTGCGGGAAAGTCAGCAGTCCGGCGCTGACGAACCCGATTACCGCAACAGTAGTTGCGCTCGATGACTGAACTATCGCCGTAATAAGGGCTCCGGAGGTAAAAGCCTTAAACGGTCTTCCGGTAAACCGGACCAGGGCGGTGCGCAGGGCATCCCCGGCAAACGACTTTATCCCGTCTGCCAGCAACACCATCCCCATAAGGAACAGTCCGATGCCGCCCAAAAGTTTGAAGACCAGGACTGTCATGAAACACCTTTCGTTTGGCGGCTTTCTCCTGCGGCAATTCTTTCTGCAGCATCTCTGGCAGAATCGACGAAGGGTGACAGTATAAGATCAGCTCCAGCCTTCTCAAGCATTTCACTATCATAATCCGTATAAGATACAACAGCTTTCCGGCCCTGATATCCATGATGTTTTACGGCATCAAGCAGCGACAGGTTGATGTCGAGCTGAGGAATGGTGCTGACTATCCATTGCGACCAGCTTAACGGCAAAACAGACGGGCCGACGAGAATTCCTACAATTATATAGGCGACAATAAGTGGCTGGCGCATACGGAGGATCAGCGCGCTCACCACCGAAGCGATTAAAAGCAGGACTGCTATTTCGTGGAACATGTCTTCAAATAAGATCAATTGCTTTTTCTCCCTGGAGCCATCGCTTCACTAATAATTCTGATTCCCTTTTGCGACTCATCAATAGAGCGCGTTAAGGATTCCCTTGCTGCCTCCGGATTATGGAAGCCGTCGGAGTTTTCCGCAGTCCACCATTCCCACAGAATATGTGCCCTGAGATGTTGGTCCTGTGCTTTCTTGATTGTCTCTTTATCCACCCCCCCTTTTTTTGCCTCAACAATCTTATCAATGAGTTCAGAGAGCCAGAATTCCGCCTTCCTCATCCTTCCCTTCGTATATGCCTTTATAGAGTCGATTGCATAGGTTGCCATCTCCTCCGTCCATAAGGGATGGCATTTCAGGCAGGTTTCCTTGAGATGAACTCTCGGGGTTAAAGGCACATGCGAGGTATAAATCTTCCCGGATTCCGGATTCTTTATCTTTGGCGCGTGGCAATCATTGCAACCGGCTCCTGCCCTTGAATGTTTCGAGTTGTAATAAGTCTCGGCTTCGGGGTGCTGCCCTTTCCAGAGAAGTCCGCCGGTAAGCGCATGCTGAAAGTCAAGAAAAGCGGTTTTATTCACATAATGTTCATAAAGATCAAAGACCTCTTTATAGGGGATGTGGTTTGTCCTCCTGTCCTCCATTGTGACGGTATATTGAGAAATATCGGGATTTCTGAGGTCATAGCCGGGGTTGCAGGTATACTCCACATGGCATTGACCGCATTGAAGCTTTGTGTCATACCTGTCAAGCAGTGCTATCTTCCTCGTATACCCTCTCATACCCATTTCCACAATCTGTATCTCTGTCCTGTTCGGATCCTTATGCCACAGTGTATCCTGCTCAGGTCTCGCGAGGGCATCGATTAATGCATCCATCACAATCCGTGGTTTTGCGGCATGCGGGTCGTGGCAGTGATAACAGTTTATTCCGTGCTGTAAAGTCCTTGCGAGTTCGACCACATTGGATGTCCTCGACCATTTTGCACCCTTTCCCGGGTCCCCCATATAAGCCCAATTAAGAATGTGGTCCTGGGACTTGCACTGGAGGCAGACAGGATTTGCAGCTGCCGCGCTTTGCGGTATAAAAGTTTTATGTTCTCCGGTTTCAGGATATCTGTCCACAAGCACATCCCATGCTTTTCCTTTTTCAAGAATATACTGCCAGCCGTTCCTGCCCTGGAACCGTCCTCCGTATGCCCTGTCAACTGCAAGGTGATCGATAAGCATCCACAAATGCGGGCGGGTCAATGCATGTTCTTTGGTAAAACTGTGTCCCATCATAATCCTGTCCCAGAAGGGGTTTGGCGCCCTGTTTGTAAGCTGGGATTTTTCATCCCTCGCGGGTCTGTGGTAAGAGCCCTTCATAAAACTGTTATATTGCTCCCCGTGACATTGGCCGCAGGTTTCCCACGAGGTGTCTGTTGCAGGCCTGTTTGCGGGGCCTGGAGCTGCCGCATGCTTATCGAGTCCGCTGTGGCATGAAGAACAATTAACTGCTGTATGCTTGCCAGACATATGAAGGTTTTTGACAACGCCGTGGCATATATAACATGTATTAATGTCAACCGGTTTTGCCGCAGCCGGTTTTCTTTCGGCATAGACGCCGAAATAACCTCCGGCAATAATGAAGAAAACCGCAAAAATCAAATGCACTTTCCTGATCATATTCCCTCCTTTAAATCAGAAAAATTAACTACAACGTTCACAGAAAACTGTATCCATGCCATGGGAAGACTCTCCCTGAAAACAAGCAGAAAAATCTTCTTCCTCTGTGGTTTCATTTCTCTTCCTTCACTACATGAAGCTCCATCTTCACTTCTGCCAGTTCTCTCTTGAGTCTGTAATTCTCCATCTCCACTTCGGTCAGCGGCTTCTGTGTCTTGCCTACTTCAGCAAGCTTCCCGATTTTGTGGGCCTTGACCCAATAAGTTATTGTCAATGGAGCTAATGATAATCTGCGGCCAACCTCAGGGATACTCAACCCGCCTTCTGTGATTAACTTTACCGCTTCCTCTCTGAACTCCTTTGTGTATTTACCATTTGGAATCCTCTGCTTTGCCATCTTGACACCTCCGTCTCTGTATTTTACCCAACTTTGGTGTCCACTTTTTCTATCCTACCTCAGTTTCTACCGTTTTATATATGTTCTATCACGTTTTTGTCACGTTCGTATCCTGTAAGCATCGAAGAGGAAATTGACTGATACAGGAATACCTTTCTGACTGATCCTCGCGGCGATTATACTTACAACATCTTCTCCCTGATCTGTGCATGCTTCCGAAATCATCTGGCCGACTCTGAAGTTCGTCTCTGCGATCTCATAGCTTTTCTTTGAGCCGGATTTCAAAAGCTTTGCGATCTGCTCTAAAAGCTCATCGGTTTCAGGCATAAATGTTCCTTTCATGATTATTAGTGATTATTGGTTTAAATTACTGATACGTAGTAAACGATAATTATTTGGCGTCAGGATGTCAGAAAAAGACGAAGAGAAAGACGTAAGAACACCTGAATTATTTAGGGGAAAAAAGGGTATGAGGTTTTAATCTTTCGGGAAAGAACCTTTAACAATAAATCATTCGGCAAGCTTTAAGTCTTTAAAATATGTCCCATAGAATCCGCGGTCTCTGGTCAGTAAAAGTTTGGCATGAACAAGAGCATGGGCACCTATTATGAAATCACTGATAATATGCTGCCTGAATTTGACAGCGGATTTACATTCAGGACAGGTAACAGGGATAGCTTTGCCGCAATGGGAGCACTCTAAAGCAATCTTTTTGTTTCTGGCATACTCTTTCCATGCTTTTCCCGCACGGTATAATATTTCTTTGTTAGAGGGCATCAGCCTTATTCCCGTGTCTGAGAAAAAATCGTGCAATTCCTGCTCATCTGAAAATTGAGAGGCTAACTCGGCGTATACAAGCTCACATATGATAAGCTGACCCTTTGACAGGTATTCATTAAGTATTTCTTTCGAGGACGTCAAATGAGCCTCATCAGGTATCAGTATGTCAAGTAAGATATTGGTATCTATCGCTGTTATCATCTGCCCCTCAGTTCATCAGTTATTGCATCAGATTTTTTACCCTTAAGTGTTTTCAGTTTTCCAACCCATTTATCAAAAGGGGATTCTTGAACTGCTTTTTTAATATAAAAAATACCGTTTTTTTCAACAAAACTTATCCCCTCTCCCGGTTCAATTCCGAGCTTATCCCTCACTTGCTTGGGGATTGTTATCTGTCCTTTGGATGTAACCTTTGCCGCCAGCATAAACACCTCCTGTAAGGAATATAATCCTTACTTTCATTGTAAGGATTATAAATAAATTTGTCAATTATTCTCATTGACATATAAAAGATCCTATTTTTCTTTCTGCTTGATTTCAATATTTTATAGATTAATAGATTTTCAGTGGACGTGAGGATGATGTCATAGACTCCATAGGGTAATGAACGAGGCTGAAGCATATTGACGATATTGACAAGTATGTGCAACGATCATTTTCGCACGACCAGCCAATTCGGAGACTTCCATTAAATTGGGGACAACCCCCTTATTACCATTATACATTGATTAAAGATTTAACTTCCCTAACGAATTCTTTTCCCTTTTGAAGCCAGTCTTCCACTTGTTGTTTTTCAAAACGAACAAGTTCAATATAGTCACCTCTCTGGCGGGCTTCAAACAACTCATCGTAAAGTTGTCCATGCTCACGGCTCACTTGTCCTGGTTTAACAAGATATTGGTGAAAAGCGGACCTCACCCCGGAGTGCTTGCTGAATCTGAGCTTATGCTGGAGTAAGATAGCGCTGACTGCGTAGAAAAATGCATAATAAATCCGATTTACAGAAAATGAAAAACGGCCTGCCTTTAATTCATCCTCAGCAGCCCCGAGAGAATCTTCAGCCTTTTCCATCCAGTATTGAACCACTACCTTTAAATTCTTTTCCTCATTCATAGCGGAACTCCTTCCTCCTCAATAAAGCTATGGATTGGCAGGAGAGAAAATATATCGCTCTCCCATTCTTTTTCCGACATTATGAGAGCGCTTATGTTAGTTCCAAATGCAAGGTTAATGTCAAAAACCTTATGAATGATCTGTCGTCTTATATCTTTAGAAACATCACAGGGCAGTAAGACCAGAAGATCGAGATCGGATTCCTCGTCCGCAAGACCTTTTGCCTTAGAGCCAAAGAGCTTGAACTTCGCATTCGGCCAGGACACCCTCATATCCGACATGAGTTTAATCAAGGCGTCCTTTTCGGATTCTGAAAAAATTCCTTTTGCAGCCAGGGATTCCGCCGTTTTTCCCTCTATCGACATATCATACCTCCTTATAATTTCACTCTTTTCTTACCTCAACAAACTCCTACGCAATCTCAATCTCCTGTTTTTATCTGAGAAATATATCTGTTCTCTTTTCATAATCTCAAGCTTTATTTCAGACCAGAAACCGATTTTATCGAGTTTCATTGCTTCCCTTCTACAATCTTAATAGCCTGCCCTCTATATAATGTGCCTGTCTTCTTTTTGTTATTAATTCCCCTCTATCAAGAGGGGATTAAGGGGTGTGTCTTCTCCTCATAAAATGTCAATTTGCGGTGTCTGACCCCGCAGGTTTTTCGTCTCTTTACCCTTATGTATGCGCTCTTTTATCTCTTTGAAAAATGTCTTGTATTCGGCGGTTACTATAACTGACATTCATTTCCTCCCTTCAACTATTGCAATCTCACCAAGCTTTATTTCAGACCAAAAACCAATTTGATCGAGTTTCACATCTTCCCCTCTATCATTATTTCCCCCCTCAGAAAATTTATCCTTTCACTTTTACAGTTTCGCTCTCAGTCTCCACCGTCCACTGCGCGTCGGATAATTTCCCTGTTTTTTTGTCATCTTTCTCTTCTATGGGACTCCCTTATTTTTTAGCGTAAAGACAATGGCTGTTATCAATTTTAGCTTGGTCATTAAAAAAATCTGGCAGGTATTTTACAGCCCAATCCTCTTCCGCCATGTCAAACGGTTTTATGTAATACGTTTCATCAGGTTTTGTCACGAAACGGTTTTCTCCATGCTTCCAATGGATTGCGCCATATCTGACGAAGGGGTTAAACCTATCTGAAGAAAAATCAATCCGCGTTTCTCCTTTGAGTCCAATCTCAAACTCCTTTGCCTTTTCTATCAGTTGAAGAGCCTTCGGAGTCAAGACCGCTCCCAGCCATTCCTGCTCCTTCTCATAACGGGCAGCATCTACCAACGCGGAACTCACCATGACCTCCCCATCTTTATAGAAGTCCCCACCCCCGATTGCTCCTCTTAGAGGAAATCTATTTCTCATGGCGACTGCCATAACCATCGAGCAAGTTCCAAGAAAGACTTCCAAAGAGCCGGAGAATAGCGGGTGCCGATTGGTATCCACCACAATAATGACTGCGTCGGACAGAATCCAGTGGTCGAGTTTCACAGCAAGGATATCAGCTCCCGCATAACTCCCTGTGTTCATGAAAAACGTACTTATTTTGCGTATGGCTTCTTCGATAGGAGTTTTTTCGATAAAGGAAGAATAGCCTATGATGTCAAAGAAACCAACGAGTGTGTCATGGTAGTAGACAATCACATCGTTCTTTTTCAGATAATACGTGACGACCTCATGTGGATTACCATTGAACTTATAGAGGATGTCGTCAAGTTCTTCACGCGAGACCTGTAAAATATCTTGCCGATTCCTGATGGTCACATCCAATCGCTCGGCTGAGGAGTCAACTCTTGCACGCTCAACCTGCCTAAATTGCTTGAATACTTCTCCCCATACTTCGATTGAATATGTATATTCTGTACCCATCTCAATTAGATGCCTTCACATAAGCTCTCAGCATTGCAGCGAACGCTGTTTAAAAAATAGAATTTTAATCTTTGTTAGTCTCACCCTCCACAATCTCAATCTCCTCCGAGGTGAGGTCGTATAGCTCATAGACCATTTTATCAATCTGGTGTTCAAGGACGGGGGGCTTCTGTTGCTGTGTTGCTGTTAATTTCGATTAATTAGAACCGTCCCCGATTCCCTGCGATAAGTTAACTTAGTTAACAACATGTCCCCTATTTTGCTCTCTCGTCCCTTTTGGCACTCATTAATAATCTTAAGCTTGATTTCAGACCAGAAGCCGATTTGATCGAGTTTCATAAGCCGATATCCTGCAAAAATTCTGATAGACCAACTCTACTATAGGTTTTCCCTTCTCTTTTAACTGTCCCTATACTTGCAGTATGATGGCCTTTTGTTTGCCTGAATGGTAAATACCGGCTCCAACTTATAGCCAAAGTCTTTTTAGCCCTTGTAATGCCAACATAAAGCAAACGTCGTTGTTCTTGCTTGTGTTCATGGTCAGTTAAATGAACTGAACGATTCTTGCCTGGGATGTTGCCATCATTACACCCTAAAATAAAAACGTGATCAGCTTCTAATCCTTTAGAAGCCATTAGGGTCATTACTCTAATTGTGTTATCATCAAAATGCAGCGTTCTTGTGTAATCAGTAAACTTTGAGTAAAGACTTTTGATCGTATCATCGGCTTCCTTAAGAGAAAATAATATTTGCCTAATTTCTAAAAGTTCTTGAACAGAATCTGGGAATAAATCATCCAGCACCTTTTCGATAGAAACCTCATTTTTGTACGAATCAACGATTCCTTTAAGTCTGATCAGTTTCCCGCACACATGATGGACTCTTTTCTTCTTTTTATCAAAATCATTTGGATTAACAGATTGAACTGCATTTTTAAGTCCACCATATTTCTGTTTTATTTCCTTAATCTCATTTGCAAAATGATTGTCGTCTCCCACTCCTAAATAAGCTCTGATATGTAGCAAACCATCTGGATTAGCAATAATGCCTAAAAGCGATATACTTTCTGCTTCTCTATCTGTGAACGCGTCTTTAACTGCAAAGCGAAATACAAGATTCCCCTGCATATGATCGTTTTCTCTCTTAGCAGTGGCGAATTTCACAAAATCTATGCCTAATTTCTTCCGAGGGGCCAAAACAAGAATATCTTTCGGCGAGGCGCCGGAGTTCAATCTCGAATCAACTAATGTCAGTATTTCTTCGAACTCTTCATCTTGATATTGTTTCTGAAATAATTGGACTTCACCAGTCATAGCATTAGGAAGAGGCTTTAACCTTTTTTTTGTCGGATCAGATTGTATAAGTAGTTTATTTGCGAGATCGAGTATTTTTGTGGAGCATCTTCCAGAAAAAGGCAAGGCATGATTTTCTGTACTATCTTTGTCAGCAAATTTAGTGATCCCGACGGGATATGCGAACTTAAAACTGTAGATAGATTGATCTGGATCACCAACTACCACCAGAAGCTGTGATGATTTTGCCAGTATTTCGATGAACCTCTGCTCTAACTCATTCAGATCTTGATACTCATCGACAAAAATATATTGAGGTTCAGCAATAAATTCAGAATCTATTTTAGTAGCCAGATCAACAGCATGATAGGCTATTTCCTCCATCATGGCTGCTTCCTGCTCACTAAGCCAATTTAGGATTGCTGCTTTAAATTGTCTTTTTTCATCATCCTCATTAAATACATCATCGTGCGGTTTGATGGCCCAACCAGCACTGAATTCGTCAAGCATTATTCGCAGTTTCTTCTTGTCTTTTTGTGGGAATATCAATTTGAGATCAGAAATCATTATCTTTTTTTCGAAATCCAGGATTATTGAGTTAACTCGTTTTCTAATTTCATGATTGTCTTCAGTCAATAAAAAGGACAAACAGAAGGAATGTAACGTTGAAGCTCTTGGCACTTTTTCCAGACTCTTAACCTTATTCTGAAGATCAATCGCTGATAATCTCGAAAATGTCAGAAGGAGCACATTTTTTGGTGCTACGTTTGAATCTGTAATTATTTGTTTGGCTTTAGGAATTAAGATACCAGTTGTCTTGCCGCTTCCGGGACCGGCAATAACACAAATTCGTTTTGCGGTTGAATTTAGGATTTCATCAAATTTTCTGCTATTATTGATCTCTTCCATATTTTTAATTAATGCCCCTCTATAATCTCAATCTCCTCCGGCGTGAGGCCGTAGAGGTCATAGACCAGCCTGTTGATTTCCGCTTCGAGACAGGGAGCGTCAGGACTATCGCGATTCTCAAGAATTTTCTGGACGCATTCGATAATGAGGTTTTTTTGATTATCGGAGGCCAACGCTACCGGAAAGTGTTGCATAAAAATAGCACTCGGTTCAAAGAACCCCCCTCTTAAAAGTGGCAGGGTTGAAAAAAACCATCGGGTCGCGAGCTTTGAA
The DNA here is from genome assembly GCA_040754395.1 of Nitrospirota bacterium. Taxonomy (NCBI): domain Bacteria; kingdom Pseudomonadati; phylum Nitrospirota; species Nitrospirota bacterium. The sequence continues at coordinate 19,888 of JBFMCL010000028.1, forward strand.
TTAAGAACAGCCAATAAGTAAAGATCATTAGTAGGGATAATGAAGCATTTCTGATTTGTCAAAATTCCGGTTGTGTCAAAAGCAAAAATGTTTGTCTTAGTAATATTGGGATAAATAATCTTCGTCTGCTGAAATTCTTTATAGTAGACGCATGACCTTAATTCCCACCAAAATTTTCCTTGGTCGTCTCGCTTAATAAGTTTGTCTTGCCACTGCGACAGGTGTTTATAGATGGCAGGATAAGCCTGGGCAAATATTTTCTTTGCCTTTCCTTCAGTTTTTTCATCTGACCATTGCCAATGATGATTGGCACTACTCGGGATATTTATGACATACAGTCCTGCCCATTCCGCCTTCCATTTTTTTATGTCCTTTCCACGCAGCCATGGCTTGATAAGTCCTTCACTCTTAGGGTCTTCTGAAATGAGCAGTTGCTTGGTTCTTTCGTCTATAACAAAAGCCTCATTAAGACCTGTCAATATGCCCCGATAAAACCGTCCCTGCACATATTTACCAAGAGGTGTTCCAACCTTGCGCAGCTTTTCCATCAACGCTAAAACCTCGGTTCTTTCAAGATTCCAGCCTTCTTCCTTCAACGCTGAAACAGGCATTGGGAATCCGATGATTGACAGGGTTTCTTCCAACCGTTCCAATTGAGCCGCATCGGTAAATGTTGCGGCAAGTAATTCCGTTTTTGTAGGGGCAACCCTGTGTGGTTGCCCTTCTTTTGGTGGTTGTTGATTAATCAAATCAGGGCGGCCACATAGGGCCGCCCCTACAAAAGGCATTTTCTCAACCAATATTATTGACGGATACGTCGTTGCGTCGAATATCGGGAGGTCGCAAAAATCTATGATTACCTTCGGCTTGACTTCAGTCGCAAGCAGCTTTCGGGTATTCTTGCCGTAGCCGGCCCGCATAAATTTGTTCGGCGCTATGAAGCAGAGATGACCACATGATTTAAGCAGATCGATTCCTTTCTTATAGAAATAAGTATAAATGTCTGCCGTTCCGCAATAGAAATCGCCGAATTCCTTCTTTAGCTCCGGTTTCAACTCCTTGATGGTTTCGTGGCGTACGTATGGAGGATTCGCGAGAACAATGTCGAATCCTTCATTTTGATGAAAAACTTCGCTGAAATACACCTTAAAGTCAAAATGCTTGTCATTATTCGTGATCTCGCTTATGAGGTTGTCGATGTCTTCTTTAAACTGGATTTTCTTTCTTGGATTTGTTTCTTCAAAATATTTCCCTTTAAGTCTTTCGAGTTCCTTAAGTTCTGCATGGTGGAAAAGAATGTTTACAGTCGAAAGGGAATCTCCGCAGACGATTTTATAATCAAGGTTCGGCAAAGGCTTTATGGTCTTGAAGTCATCTTCATCAACAACAAGAGAGAGCCAAAGCCGGAGTTTCGCTATATCTACGGCACCCGGGTCAATGTCAACGCCGTAGATCGACTCCTGGATAGCATGGCGCTTAAAATTATACGGAGTCCTACTTCTACTTTCTCCAATGTATGTCGTTAATGTTTCTCTTGCCCGAACAATCTCATGCATTATGCCGACGGGAAATGCCCCTGACCCGATGGCCGGGTCACAAATTTTTATGGCTGCCAGCTTGTCATCAAAGAGTTCCGCATTGTTTCGGATGCTCTCAGGCATTTTGTAGGCATATGATTTTGTTCCTTGCTCTTTCGCAAGATCGTTGTTTATTGCAAAATCGCCTCTTCTGATAAAGGCTTCAATGTCTTCACGAGGTATCAACTTATTAGATTCTGCTTCGCTTGTTCTGTGCGTCATGCCGGCTTGTCCGGCATCCTTCTGTAACCCCTCCCGTCCTCCCCTTAAGTTAAGGGGAGGTGAAGGTGGGGTTATGGACGAAGAAGAGACATCTGCCGTGTCGTCGATATTGTCATTTATTGACGTGTCGAGATAATTGATGAGGCTTTCCTGGCACATGTAGTGGACAATCTCACGGGGTGTGTAATAGGTCCCTTTTGATTTTCGGTCTTTGACCTCAAGCAGGTTCTCGAAAACCTTTCCGAGCATTTCAGGGTCAACGGCCACTTCTCTTTCAAGCGGTTCGTCTTCCCGGACGGTAAAATTGTAAAGGTCAAAGGTATCGAGGATCTCTCTGACGGTCTCGTTCTTAAGAAGAATATCTGTCTCTTCCCAGTTGTAACCATTAATCGGCTCAAACAAGCCGCCGTTCAGAAAAGGGATCTTGCAGTTGAACCGGCTGTAAAACGATACTTCTCCTCTGTCTATTGCAAGGGCTTCATAGAACAGAGGTTCGAGAATATCATCGAAGAAATTATCGTAGCTTACGATCTCTTTCTCAAAAAGCCTCCGCATGAAGTTTCTCGGTCCGGTACCCCATGTCCTGTCTTTACCGACACCCAGCCAGCCCTTTTTCTGAATGAAATAAAGGAAAACAATCTGGCCGAGGAGCTTTTTGGCAAAATTGGCAGTGTCAATATACTTGCTCTCGAATTCTGTCTTTATTTTTTGGTCAATGGCAACTACATTATCCAGCTCGTCTTTCACTTTCAGGAAAAGGTCTTTATACCTGTTAAAAAATTCTTTGGTTATAGACTCGATGTTAAAGGCATGTTCGATATCTGCAAGTGTCGGATTATTCCTGTCATCTTCCAGAATGGGGACAAGTTGCTGCTGGGCGGTGTGGTTCGGCTCGTTACTGCCGACCAGAAAAGAGTATCTTCTCGCAGGGGTTAAATCTTCCTTAACCTTGACCTTGCCGCTCTCTGTCTGTATTGTCCTGTAATCCATGCGGACGAATGAAAAACGCCAGTCTTCCAGCCCGTCAGTACAGAAAGCGACTATTGCCGCGTCCTTCTCCCCGCGATTCTTCAGATAGTGGGCCACAAAGTTTCTCTGCATGGTTCGGGCACGCTCAAGCGATGATTCTTTCTTTAAATAGACGACTAAAACGTCGAGTTCGGTCTCTCCGGGATCAGTATATTTACCGATTCTCTTATACTGTCTTATATGGTCTTTGAAAGCATCGGGAATATACTGTCCGTAATATGCAAAGGCTTTTGACTCATCCAGCTCATTAAAAAGGTTCTTTGTGAAAAGCCTGAACCTGTCCTCATCAAAAGAATTATTGAATGTCTCCTGTATTAATCTGACCGCTTCATGTCTGTTCATCTCATGACCCGGTAGTCTTCAAATACTCGGACAATATCACTTCTCTTCTGTCATGCCCGATTTGCTGGGCGGGCGGTGACACAGACAAAATGGTCGTGGGGAGATTCTTTTTCAATATGGCAAGCACTTTGAGAGGGACAATTTCTTTTTCGAGTTCATTTTTGAGACGTTTGCTGGTATTTTTAGGGATTATTCCATTTTCAAAGGCTTTCAAAACTGACCTCAGAAAATCTTCATCTTCTTCAGTAAAACCAGAAAACTTCTGCAAATCTTTCACTTTAAGTCGCTTTATGATATAACTTTCGTTTGAACTACTCGCTGGATGACCCTTTTCAGCAGTCTCATCGGACGTTGCCTGATCAAATGCAGCCTTGTTAAGGTCAAGGAATGAATAAAAGGTTTTAGGAATAGTAGTTTTTGAAGTTGCAGGGTCACACTTGAAAAGATCAACCGCCTCAAAAAAGGTTAATTCGCGTGCAGCAGAAGAATCTGCAAGGAAGAACTTTTTCAGTTTCCCCTTCCTGAAAAAAGTAACCAGATTATCTTCTTTCTTTCTCTCAATCTCCCGGCATGTTCGGGCCTTCTTCGGAAGACGTTTAATTCTTTCGAACAGGGAAGTGTTCTTATCACGGATATTACGGAGCAGATGAAGGTACTCGAGCTCGGATCGCTCCTCCTCATCTTCACCCTGGAACGTTTTCTTGTCACTCAAACGCCTGTAGATGAAGTCGCCAAACAGCTCATGGGTGGAGATTTCTTCCTCTTCGGTAAGATACTTTGCATCTTCCCCGAGAGTGTCGTGGAATGCCTGTATCTTAGCTTTTATGTTTGCTTCCAGCCCAAGGTGCATGTCTGACTGTGCAGTCGGGAAAAAGTTAAAGATATTTATCACCTTGTGCTTTGTACCGACACGGTTTACCCTGCCTACCCGCTGCAATATACGAGTGGGATTCCACGGGAGATCGTAGTTAATCACCGTATTTGATCGGTGCAGATTAATTCCTTCAGCAAGGATATCTGTCGTAATCAGTATATTGATATCATCTTTCTGCGGTTTGTTCTTGGGGGCGAAGTTTTCTTTAATCAGGTCACGGGCAATCGGTATACTCTTTTCGTCATCTCCATAAAGCCCGCCCACACTGGAGTAGAAAAGAACTCTTAAAGGCAGATGTTTATTTAATTTTTTAAAAAGGTATTCACCAGTCTCTTTTGACTCCGTGAATACAACAAGCTTGTTCTCTTTTATAATGAGATTCTCTTTCAGTTCGTTGATGAATTTTTCGAGCTTCGGATCTGAGTCTATATCGCTCCACAGTTTTTGAATGTTTTCAAGTAAAGTGAGGTCTCTCTGGAGATTGCGAAGGAATTCTACGGTGAACTCCGGGGATTCGTATTTCTGCACCCTGTCCAGATCCACAAGCTTCAACAGTTCTTCTTCATTATCCGAGTCAAGGAAATCATAAACATTCACCTTCTTGCTGATGTAAACGGTTCCCTGCTGATACATATCGATAAATTTCCGGTAAGAATCGACAAAGCGTACCAATGTTTTCTTAAAGGCATGGAAACTACTCTCCAATCGTTTTACGAGGATGCCCTTCATGAATCCTCCGATATTCCGTTGGGACTGGAGTTCAAACTCAGAAACCGGCGTCTTCAAATAGAGCAACGGTGTATATCTGGAGTAAGAAAAATCCTTCAAAAGGGTTATAGTCCTGCTGAAAACATTGCCGGTCTTCTCGTCAAAGGTATAAATAATGCGTTTTGGATCATCCAGTTCAGGGAAAGAGACACCCTGTTTCTCCATATCTTCACTGAAGTATTTCATGACTTCAGTGCGTGTCCTGCGGACCATAACGAATTTAAGAATTTTGTCTCTCACTTCCTTTGAGACAAGCTTTATTGTTTCGATATATTCGGGCTGATTCTTCTGATATCTGTTTATTCTCTTCTTTAATGACCCAAAGAATTTCTCCAGGTTCTGGACGCCCGGGATAGTGCTTTTCTTAGGCACCTGAAACAGCTTCAGCTGGCTGTAAATGTCGTCAATAGTATTATTTAATGGTGTTGCCGAAACGAGGATGACCTTCTTGCCAAAACAAATCTGATGGAGTTTCTCGTATCCAAGGGTCACCTCATTTCTGAACCGATGAGCTTCATCGATAAATATATAATCAAAGCGTTCTGCTCCGCTCTTTATGATTTGGTCGAGCTTGCCCAGAGATTCAACCTTGTAGCCTCTTATCCCGAATTCAAAAAAAGTATCATGCCAATAATCCTCAAGAACCGGAGGACATATGACGAGGATTTTTCCGGGAAGCTGCTGAGCGAGAAGTGCGGAAATATACGTCTTGCCCAAGCCGACGACATCGGAGAGAAATACTCCGTTATAGGCATCCAGTATCTTTTTTGCTGAAACTACAGCCTGCTTCTGGTATTTCATATCGAGAAAACCTTCGGGAAGATAGCTTTCAAAATCCTCATCTATATTGATATCTTCCTTGAGATATTCATAAAGGAACTTCAGATAAAGTTCATAGGGGGTGATATAATCATTCAGCCAGGTTCTTGCATTTATCGTCTCCACATATTCCCTGGAGATATCAACAGCATCTTTCCACAAAGCTTCAAACTTGTCGAGGGCATACTTAACGTCAGCGCTATTTTTTAGCTCAACATTAAATTCGAGGTTTTCAATCAGACCGGATTCTGAAAAATTACTGGAACCGGTAATCACTCTTCCATAGTCACGGTCCTCTTCAGAGAACCTGCTTATATAGACCTTTGCATGGATTTTTGAGCTTGGATAGGCTTTGATTTCGAGTTTTTCCGACTGCAAAAATTCGATGAACTTTCTTACACCTATCTCAGTATCATACGTATCCTCAGAATGTTCCATTTCAGTGGCAAGATCTTCGGAGAATACTTCCTTTGTCCGTTTGTGAGATTCGAAATCAAGTTTCCCTTTAGATTTTGAGGACTCAATGATTTCAAAAGCGGTTTTATCAATATTGATACCGACAAGGATTCTTATCTTTTCTATCGTTTCAAAGGATTTGTAGAGGTGGAAAAAACCGCTTGTCCGGAAATATCCGACAAGAACATCAAAAAACTGGACATCCTTCAGGGTTTTCCTGAATCTGTCAAGGATAGTAGCGCCCGGTTCGTTAGTAAAGAAGGTCAAATCATCATGCAAGGTAACATTCTCCCTTTATGAAAAATGAGACTGTTTCGGACCAGCCAAGCACTATGGTACCTATTCGATACATGCAAGATACCTCTTCTTCTCCACCCTCCCAACTATGATAGACCCATTATCAAAATAATCCTACCATATGGGCTTGATCCTCTGTTCGAATATTGCCTGTGCCGCTTCCTCGCCTCTTCCTTTATAACTCTTCAGATCAAGATAAAGTTGAATATCTGAGACAACACTAACGCCTTGTATGTTTTGAAGTCTATAGAAGATGCCTTGGTCATACGGCTGAAGCAGGGTTATGTTGGTACCGGTTTGCACTTTCTTTAGTTGCAAGGTTTTTTCGATATCCTCGATATTTCCGTCAATATAGCAAAACAATCTCATAAACCTTACAAAAGGCGCAACCTTTTTTGCGCCGGAAAACAGAGCAAGGCCGTAGCGATACTTCCTTTGTTCACATTCTTTTTTAATCGCAGCCTCAAGCTGATTTTCGGAAAGCCTGGAATAATAAGAAAAACTCTGGTTCTTCTGATAGGAATAATTGCTAACCCATTGGCTTAGCATTTCTTCTGGCTTCACAAGGTAGAAGCTTTTATTTTCTTCTTTGATCCATTCTTCAGCCAGAAGAGCTTGCTTTACCCGCGAGGTCAACCCTATGCTGATGCCAGCTTCCTGAGACAAGCCCTCGACGAACCATCTCTTTGAGGGATCTGCCAGGAGCACCCTTAAAATTCTGCTTGATTTTGGTGAGAATACGGACTTCGAAATGCGCATCACAGGAAAGGGATTCGATCTGCCGCTTCTATCAACAAAGATGTTCTTAAACGACAAGAAAGCATTCCCTGCGAGATCAATACATCCTATCCCTGACTCTTTGCATATCTGTCTGCTTATGTCGCTGAGATAGGGAGCAATCAGTATTCCATATGAATCCTTAAAACTTTGGAGATCACTTTTAAGCTGAGCAATTGCTATCCTCACAAAACGAGGCTCGCCTTGCGATTTCATTGCTATAATAAATTTTGCCGGCTTACCTGAAATAAGCGCGTCCAGCATGAAATCGATTTCTCTATTATCTACTCTGACATTAACTTTTGTTTTCTTTAACTTAATGAAAGGAATTTCGTAAAGAATAGCCTCTATGCTTTCTTGAGCTTTGTTGAGTAGATCCTTATCCGAGAATTGTTTCACTGATAGTATTTGTTTCACCATATGGTGAAACTATAATATATAGTGAAACATAAGTCAAGTAGTCTTACTCAGGAAAACCTTTTTCTAATAATATCTACATACACTATCGAGGTAAGTGCTTGATTTACTGAGATAACTCAGCAGCTTCCTGATGTAAAAATTATGACATTTTTATGACACTGAATGTTATACTATCCCGTAAGTCCTTGATTTGCGGGCGTAACTCAGTGGTAGAGTGTCAGCTTCCCAAGCTGAAGGTCGCGGGTTCGAATCCCGTCGCCCGCTCCATCCTCACAGCAGATACAGAATTCATATACCGGGAATTATTGTGTGTTGCCCAATGCCTTCCTGACATGATATACCCTCTGAATAACAGTAATATGCGTAAGAATCATCATAATCCAGAGCACAGGAACGATCCACCCGGTAAACGCAGCAAATGCAAGGAGAATTATCCTTTCAGTTCTTTCCATAATGCCGGTATTGCATGATTCTCCGAGTCCCTCAGCCCTTGCTCGGGCATAGCTGATAAGAAATGCACCTACCAACGTTCCCAGGCTGAGAAAAGAGCCTGTATGACTGTCGTTTGCTGCGAGATACCATGCAAAAGAAAGAAAAAGAAAGGCGTCCGAATACCTGTCAAACACGGAATCAAGAAATGCCCCGAATTTTGTTTCCGTACCGCGGGTTCTTGCGGCAATCCCATCAAGCATGTCGAAAAAACCGCCGCACAGAATGAGAAGTCCGCCCAGTGTTAAGTTCTTCGGAATGACAAAAGCAGCCGCAATCGTTACAAGAAATCCGATTACTGTAAGACTATTCGGGCTGAGGGGAATCTTCTGTACTAGATGTCCGAGGGGTTTGTCAAGGAAATGACCAAGTTTTGCACTAAGCATTTACCTCTCTATTTTTCCCATGATGAATGCTTCAACCATGTCTCTTGCCTTTTCATCCGGAAACTGTTCCATGGGATGCTTCATGAAATATGCTGACGGAGATGTCAAAACTCCCCCTATCCTTCTGTCTCGTGCAATCTTGCAGCAGCGTATCGCATCAATTACAACGCCGGCGCTATTGGGAGAATCTTCCACAGAGAGCCTCATTTCCAGATGAATCGGCACGTTTCCGAATATCCTGCCTTCCATTCTGAGAAAACAGATTTTATTGTCCATGAGCCAGGGAATATAGTCAGAAGGACCGATATGGATGTTTTCATTGTGAAGAGGAGTATGCAGCTGAGATTGTACAGCCTCTGTCTTGGATATCTTTTTTGATGTCAGTCTGGTACGGTTAAGCATGTTCAGGAAATCCGTGTTCCCGCCTACATTCAATTGGTATGTATTGTCTACTTTCACACCCCTGTCTTCAAAAAGCTTTGCGAGGGTCCTGTGAATTATTGTTGCACCAATCTGGCTTTTGATATCGTCCCCTATGAGAGGAATGTTTCTCTTTTCAAACCGTTTTGCCCATTCTTTACTGGACGCAATGAAGACAGGAACACAGTTTATGAGGCTCGTGCCTGTTTTCAGGCATGTTTCTGCATAAAAAGCTGTAGCCTTTTCAGAACCAACCGGAAGATAGCTCAGCAGGATATCCGCCTTGCTCTGAACGAGAACCTTTGCAACATCACAAGGTTTCTTTGTTGACGGGATAAACCGCCGGGATTCCGGATAATCCTTCATATGTTTCGAGACACCGTCCTGTATATTTCCCATCATAACGGTTACCGGTATATCGGGAAGATTCCTGTCTATCATCTTTGTGCAGTTCGGCTGTGCGAAGACTGCTTCATTCAGAGGCTTGCCAACCTTCCTTTTATCGATATCGAATGCGGCTACGAATTCGATATCATCAGGACGGTAACCTCCAAGGTTGTAGTGCATGAGGCCGAGGCTGCTTTCAGGGTGGCCTTCACCAAGGGTTTTATAGTATTCAACTCCCTGAATTAAGGAGCTTGCACAGTTTCCTATTCCGGCCACGGCGACTCTTATCTTACTCATTAGGAATTCACCTTTTCTGGATTCTTTTGTAGAGAAGCATAATAAGGTCTTCAAGCCTTATGTTGAATTCTGTTAAAAGGGTTTCCATCGATTCTTCACAAGAGGAAACAAATCTTTTCCATATCCTCTGGACAGTATCCTTGTCAAGATCGGATGCGTTTGCAACTTCCCTGTAACTCATGCCTTCAAGGAGATGAAAAATAACCTCCTTTATTTTTGATTCATTTGTATGGAGTCCGAAGAACAGGGTATTTCGTCTTTCAGAGAAAGTAAAATTGCAGGTTTTGCATTTAAGAAGCCTTCTTCTATCCTTTCCATACTTGTGATTCAGGACAATATTTCCAAGCCCTCTTTTCCCGTGGTCACCACAGGTTTCGTTGGGGCAGAAAAAATCATTCACCTCAGCAATATTTTGCATGCAGATTTATATATCAAATCTTCTCAGAATGTCAAGAAAAAATCAATGAAATGGGGACAAACTTAAGGATGCATGATAACGTATCAGCCGGCTTTTATGCCCAATTTTTTGTACAGCATAGGGAAGTCAACATTCTGGGCAACAAGGTTCATGCCCCTGTCGACCTTGCCTTTTTCCCTTAACCGTAAACGAACAGACATTTTTTCAAGTTTTTTGGCGATGCTGAAGGTATCTTCCCGCACTACAAGGAGGGGAATGTCTTTCTGTTCGGCACGGGAAAGAATAATCTCCCCGGGGTATAGTTCTCCGGTAAGAATCAGACATACAGATCCCGACTCAATTGCCGAAAGCTGGATATCTGCCCGGTCTCCTCCCACAATGACAGCATTGTTTCTGGTTTTCTTGAAATACTCACTTGCCTTGTCAACCTGCATTGCACCGATCAGGAAATGCTCCACAAGATTGCCGAGCTTATCATGGCAGCATAAAACCTTTCCCCCGAGCATTTCATTTAATTCTTCAACAGTGATCGACCCCACTATAGAATCATGGGGCAGTATTCCAAGAATATCCACGCCCTTTCTTTTGAGAAAGGGGATTGCGTATTCATCAGCGCTTTGCTTGAGTTCTGCGGTCACTTTATTCAGAATAACGCCGAGAAACCTGTCTTTGAGATCCTTCTTTGCCTGAAGGACATAATCGACAATATATTCACCTTCATATTTCACGACGATAACAGCCTTCGCATCAAGCCTCTTAATGACATTTATGCCCTGGAGCCCGAGATAACTCCCGGTATATATGCTTCCATATCCCCCGATCAGCATGAGGTCTTTATTTTTGCAGACCTGATGAAACGATTTGACTATTTTTGGCAAAAGCCCTTTCATATCCTTAAGATAGCTTTTGACCGCCAGCTCCTGCGTCAACACCACAGGACATATTTCGGATATTGGGTCTTTCAGATCAAGCGCCCTGTAAATGCGCCATGCATCGTTGTCGGTAAGCGTGTTATCAACTTTAATGGGAAGAATGCCAACAGGTTTTATATACCCTACCTTCAGGCCGTCTTTCCTGAATTTATTTCCCAGTCCCATGGTTATCAGGGTTTTGCCTGTGTATCCTGATGTAGAGCCAACATATAAAGAAACCATTTCAATCACCTCCTATGGTAAATCGAGCATCTACGGCTACTGCACCTTTTCCCCTTTCCTTAACAAGAAGGGGATTGATATCGGCTTCGATAATCTGCGGAAAATCAGTCGCCATCTGCGACAGGAGCAACAAAGATTTTTCAATGGCCCCGATGTCCGCTTCTGCTTCTCCTCTGACACCTCTCAACAGGGGAAATGTTTTCGTTTCCCTGATCATTTCATGTGCATCTTCCTGGCTTAAAGGGACAATCCTGAACGAAATATCCTTCAGTACTTCAACATAAATACCGCCGAGACCGAACATTATCATATGACCAAATTGCGGATCTTTCGTTATCCCCATGATAACTTCTTTCCCTTTCGGTATCATCTCCTGAATGATAACCCCGTAAATGTGGGCATTCGGCATGAGGTTCCTGACCCTTGTGGTAATATCAAAAAAGGCATTTTCGACATCTTTCCTGCTGTTCAGATTGATCCTCACGCCACCAATATCACTTTTATGGCTGATTTGGGGAGAAAGTATTTTCATGACAACCGGATACCCTATCCCCTTAGCAGCTGCGACAGCATCCTCAGGTGTCCTGGCAACAAGACCCCTTGGCTGTGAGAAACCATATGCCCTGAGAATATCATGTACTTCCATATCGTACAGACGGTCCCGGTTTTCATTTTTTGCAGTTTCGAATACGTTTACCGCTTTTTCTTTCAATCCTTCGTATGGGTGAAATGTCTTATCCGGTCTGTTGATCCACAGGTGGTACCGGTACATCACGTTCATCGCTGAAACCATATCCTCCGGAAAACTGTAGTTCGGGACGCCGAATTTCAGAAGAGTTTTGGCAGCAGCATCAATGCTCTTCTTCCCCATGAATGAAGTAAGAATGGGCCGGTCTATCAGGCGGGATATATTGACGACTGCAAGGGCTGTGGCCTCGACATCGACAACTGCGGTCGGTGACAGGAGCACCATTATGCCGTGCATCCTTTCATCCTTAAGTACCGTATTAAGGGCCTTTTCGTACCTGTCGGCCCCTGAGTCGCCCAGGATGTCAACCGGGTTATAAAATGATGCCACCGGTGGAAGAAACGATCTAAGCTCATCCACAATATTCTTGTATAGCGGTATCAGTTGCAGGTCTGATTTGTCGCAGGCATCTGCAGCAAGAATTCCGGGACCTCCGGAATTCGTAATAATCGCTACATGCGGTCCCTTTGGCAACGGCTGATTGGCAAATGCAAGTGCATAATTGAAAAGTTCATTGACATTATGTGCCCTGATAATGCCGCTCTGCCTGAAGGCAGCATCAAATGCAGCTTCTCGGCCTGCAAGTGCTCCGGTATGGGAAGATGCCGCCTTTGCTCCTGCGCCGGTTGTGCCGGATTTCAGTATGATAAGCGGTTTTTTCTTTGAAACCTCGGCAGCAACCTCCATGAATTTCCTGCCGTCGCTTACTCCCTCAATATACCCCAGAATTACTTTTGTATTGTCATCCTCAGCAAGTGCCAACATGATATCCGTGTCAGATATATCTGCTTTGTTCCCCATACTGATGAATTTGGAGAAGCCGATTTCATCAGGAAGTGCACGGTCAAGAACCGCAAGGCAGAGCGCACCAGACTGGGAAAAAAACCCAATGCTTCCCTTCGCAGGCATGCCGGCTGCAAAAGAAGCATTCACCTTGGAGTGAGTGTCGATCATCCCGAGGCAATTTGGACCGATAAAGCGTACACCTGACTCTGCCGATTTGCGGATCAGCTCACTCTCAAGCCTTGCTCCCTCAATGCCGCTCTCTTTAAAACCGGCAGTAATGATGATAGCAGAATCGATTTTCTTTGCACCGCATTGTTCGATCACATCTATCACATTTTTTGAAGGCACCACAATAACTGCCAGATCAATGCTTTCAGGAACATCCTGAAGAGAAGGATACGCCCTTCTTCCCAGAATCTCTTCTGCACCCGGATTGATGGGATATACACTTCCGTCGTATCCATACTGAATGATATTTTTCAGAATATCATAGCCTACCTTACCCGGGGTTCTTGAGGCACCGATAACAGCTATTGATTTTGGTTTAAAAAAATTATTGAGCATAGGAAAATATTATCGGAACTATATATCATTTTCAAGTTGTTTTTGTCCGATACTATTGTACGGTTATGGATTGCGCAGTTACCCTCCGGATCGCTTGGGATTGTAGCCCATTCGCTGCAGCATCGAAAAGATACTATCCCGGTGGTCACCCTGAATTTCAAGGATATCGCCTTTCATCACGCCGCCAGTCCCGAGTTTTGTCTTCAACTGCCTCATCAGAGATGTCATGTCTTCCAGGGTTACCTGAAGACCTTCTATCAGCGTAACCGACTTTCCTCCCCGGCCCTTCCGTTCGAGCCGGATAATGACCTTCTGCCGCGAGGGAAGAACGGTCGGGAGAGAAGCTTGTGTGAAATCATCCTCTCGGCGTGAAATCACGTTGCCGGTGCTGTAGACGAGTCTTGATTTTTCGTGCGACATGATGCATTGTAGCACATAAACAGCTCTGCCTGCATTTCTTTCTTGTAATCCTTTTCTGACATATGAGAGTATATCTCCGTGATCGCAATCTCTCTTCAATCCGGCAGCAACGGTAATTGTATTTATGTCGAGGCGAACGGAGTCCGGCTTCTTTTTGATGCAGGAATCTGTGGCATTAGGGCAGAGAGAAGAATGGACGTCCATGGCCGTGACATCCGCGCTGTCGATGCACTGATAATATCCCATGATCATACTGACCACATCCGTTATGCAGGGGTATATCAGCGAAAATATGGCATTCCGATTTTCATAACGCCGAAGACACTCGAAAAAGCGGGAACGGGAGACAGTCTCGGAAAGATAAAGAATATCAACTACTTTCGTTCAGGTGAAAAACTGTTTTTCGGCAGTGTAACTGTCCAGACAATTCCTACACCTCACGATGGCGCTGATGGGTCTGCCTTCGTAATATCCTCCGAAGGCAGAAGGCTCGGCATCCTGACAGATCTTGGACACGTATTCAGGGATCTTCCCGAAGTGATTTCCTCTCTTGACGCGGTGTTTCTTGAGAGCAATTACGATCCTGCGATGCTGGAGAACGGGACATATCCTTATTTTCTCAAAGAGCGCATCAAAGGACCGAAAGGGCATCTTTCCAACAGGGAAGCTGCGGAACTGCTCCAGTCCGGAGAAAAGCTTCAATGGGTTTGTCTGTCACATCTTTCCGAGAATAACAACGATCTACGCATTGCATTAAAAACACATGCACAGATTGTGGGGCGCAGAATCACTTTCTATACTGCCAGCCGCTTTACGTCTTCCGGAATACTCAAGGTGTAACAGGCACATCCGAAACTCTGGTGAATGCATCATTGCATGGCACTTATCCTGTAATGCATGATATCTTGGAGTGCATGCCCAATGTAGCGGAACCCGGCACTTTTTCATTCAGATTTCTCCGATTCTTTATCTCCAAGGAAGTTCACAAGAAAATTTGCATCTTTTGGTGTCAGGTCAAACTTCAGGCATGCCTCGCCGATCAGTTTTGACAGGCTTGCATCAGGTTTTTCGAGACGTTCATCAGATATCCACTTCACCGCCCTTCTCAATTGTTCTCCCTCAGGCAGAATGCTCATTATCACTACCTCCTGTATTTTTATTTCATCGGCTGCTTTCCGGTAATTGTCAGCGTTTGTGCATATTCCTCTGTTTTCAATGGTTTCGCAAGAATATATTTTATATGCATATTCATGATATCCGAAAGTTCAGCAAGGAGCATCTCCGTGGGTTTTATGCGTCCCACCTTTGCGGTGTCCCATGTGAGGAGATCCTTGTAAAAACGCAGCACAGCGGGAGATATCCTTAACGGCGGAGCCATTCCCCGAGAACAGATTTCGCACAGGATCGAACCATGCGAAATATAGAAACTGTAGCCGGTCTTCCCGCACCGTCCGCAGGAATCGAGCCCGGGTGAAAACCCTGTGAAATGGAGCAGCTTTATTTTATAGTGACATGTCAGCAAATGTGTATCAAAACCCTTTTCGACAGCCTGCAGGGTATGCAGCAGCAGGGTATATGCCTTTTTGTTCGCGTCTCTTTCGGGAACAAAACTGATGGTCAGTTCTATTATCCCGGAAACCTTCAGAAAGCAGTCCAGGTTCTCCCTGATTGATTGAAAGGGATGAATGATATCTGACTGAGTCAGTTTCGGGAGAGCGGTATCTTCCCTGCCCCAGAAGGCTATTTTTGCATAGGTCAGAGGTTCAAGGCTGCTCCCGAAACAGCTTTTGAATTTGCGGGGGCTTTTTGCAAAAAGCTTCAGAATTCCCAAGTCGGGAGTCATAAACGTGACAATGAGATCTGCTTCGCCGAATGGAAAGGTTCTCAGGACAATACCTTCGGACCTCTTGATCATTACATGATATTCCCGAAGTCTTCGGGTTTGAGATTTTTGAGCCACTCCTCGAGTTCGTCGGAGCTTTTTTGGGTCATGACATTTTCTTCCACAAAAATAGGTGCGTTGACCCTTAAGGCTACTGCTACGGCATCGCTCGGCCTGGAGTCTATAAGAGTCTCCTTTTTCCCGTCGTTCAGGCAGAGCAGCGCGTAATAGGTGTTGTCCTGTATTTCTGTAACGATTATCTTTGTTATTTTGATCTTCAGGCCGTCGGTAATGTTCTTGATGAGGTCATGTGTCAGAGGCCTCGGTGTATCGACTTTTCCGAGTGCAAGCGCTATTGAATCAGCTTCCGGCTTGCCGATCCAAATCGGGAGTGTACCGTTGCCGTTAATCTCCTTCAGGAGAAGGATATACATGTTGCTGCGGGGATCAAACAGCATTCCTTCAACCCTCATCTGGACCAACATTTTCTAGTACCCCAGTTCCTTCAGAAGATGGTTATTATTTCTCCAGTTTTTCCTGACCTTAACCCATAGCTCGAGGAAGACCCGAGTGTTCAGAAGCCTTTCTATATCTGACCTTGCCAGAATGCCGACAGACTTGAGTTTCTCGCCTCGCCTACCTATTATTATAGCTTTTTGTCCTTCTCTTTCAACATATATATTGCAGCTGATTGAGATGAGTCCGTCATCCCTTTCCTGCCACTTGAGCACTTCGACCGCTGTAGAATACGGAAGCTCTTCTTCCGTTGCATACATGATCTTTTCCCTGATTATCTCTGATACCATAAACCGTTCGGCTTGTTCGGTAATAATATCGTCAGGATAGTATTTGGGACCGGCAGGAAGACAATCGTACAGTAATTTCATCAGAATGCTTATCCCATCCCGCTTGGTTGCCGAAACGGGTATGATTTCTTTGAACTGACTGTATTTCCTGAAGTATTCAATGACCGGAAGAATCTCCTGCTTCCTTACACTGTCTATCTTGTTTATCAGGAGCATGACAGGATGCTGAACCTTGCTGAGCAGATCAAACACCGCCGAATCAGCCCTTTCCGGCATCCGCGGTTCAACCATGTATAAAATGACATCCACTTCGAGAAGGGCTTCCCTTGCTGTTCTCACCATCGCTTCTCCAAGCCTGTTCCTTGGAATGTGAATGCCCGGGGTATCGATGAAGATTATCTGTGCATCGGGAAGATTTTTTATTCCAACGATTCTGTTTCTTGTAGTTTGGGGTTTCGGGCTCACGATAGCGACTTTTTCTCCAAGGATAGCGTTCAGAAGTGTGGATTTGCCGACATTTGGTCGTCCGATTATCAAAACATACCCGGAGCGGAAAACACTCTTTGTATCGTTCTCTGTCATATCTGCCTTTCTCCCTGTTCCCGACGGCTCTGCGCTCTTTTTTCAAAGCAAGGACACATGATGCGTGTGAAAAGACATGAGGGAATATCCGGTAAAAAACCCGTGCTCAGCTACTGCTGTAATTTGCTCAATGCCTCTTTAATCCTTTCGACTCCTTTTGTTATTTCTTCAAGAGTTGTTGCATATGATAACCTGATGCACTTATCATTACCGAATGCTGCTCCGTGTACGAGCGCAACCTTTGCCTGCTCAAGAAGGTACAAAGCCATATCTTCGGAGGACGATATCTTCAGGGATCCTGCAGACCTGCCGTATACCCGTGAAGCATTCGGGAACACATAAAAAGCCCCTTTTGGTGTCAGACAGCTGATTTCCGGGATTGCATTAAGTTGACTTACAAGAAACTTTCTTCTCCTGTCAAACTCCTTGACCATGGTTGTGATGAAATCCTGTGGACCGGTAAGCGCTTCGACTGCTGCCTTTTGCGCCACCGAAGTCGGGTTGGATGTCGACTGGCTCTGGATGCTTGTCATTGCCTTGACTATTTCTTTCGGACCTCCTGCAAACCCTATTCTCCATCCTGTCATGGCATAGGACTTTGAGAGGCCGTTCACCACGATAGTCTTTGCCTTAATCGCAGCGTCAAGTGATGCAATGCTAACATGCTGAAAACCTTCGTACGTCATTTTTTCGTAAATCTCGTCAGATACTGCAATCAGGTTATTTTTTAGGACAACTTCGGCGATACCTTCAAGGCTTTTTCTGTCATATGTCATCCCTGTGGGGTTTGATGGAGAGTTCAAAATTAGTGCTCTTGTTCTTTTTGTGACAGCATCCTGAAGAGCGTCCGGTTTGACCATGAAACTGTCAGTTTCATAGGTCTTCACAAAAACCGGCACACCGTCATTCAGAAGTACCTGATCGGGGTATGATACCCAGTAGGGAGCAGGGACAAGAACCTCATCTCCCGGGCTCAAGATCGCCTGGAAAATATTGTAAAGGCTGTGTTTCGCCCCGCATGAAACAATAATCTCGTCACGGTTGTACGAAAGGTTATTATCAATCCTGAACTTCTCGATAACCGCGTCCTTCAGGGGATCAATTCCCCCTACAGGGGTATATTTGGTAAACCCGTCCCGTATGGCTTTGATTGCGGCTTCCTTGATGTTATCAGGAGTATCGAAGTCAGGTTCACCTACCCCGAAATTCACAATATCTATTCCTGATGCCTTCATCGCTTTTGCTTTCGCATCCATTGCGAGTGTTGGTGATGGTTTGATCTTTCCCGACCGTTCAGAAAGCATGAGGTAAATCCTCCTTAGTATTTAGGGTGCAAATTTTTTGAATTTTACCACAACGCCTATAAAGAAAACTATTTTGCACTTCAATGATTTCGTGTATACTTTCATTAGTGTCCGGTAAATATTTATAAATATCGGTCTGTTCTTTATACTTGTTGGAAAATAGTGGTGACCAAACCCTATACCAGCAAGGAGGAACAGACCATGAACAGAGTATACACGATATTCTCG
>JBFMCL010000029.1 GCA_040754395.1 Nitrospirota bacterium
ATACTGGTTATTGGCTGATGTTTATAAAGGAAGGACTTTTGTCGATGGTGTATTGAAGCAGGAAACCAAGGTGCTTGAAAGGATGGCCGCCTAAATGCTTTTTACACACCTATTGACATGACTCCGAAATGAAGGTCGAGATGGCCAAGTTAAAGAAGGAATTGGAAGAGTATAAAAAGCAATGAAATGAAATCCAGCCACATAAAGAGGCGCTTCCCTTGATTTGCACGGGGGCAGAGCGTTGACAGGTAGAGACTCAGGATAGCACATGAGTCAAGCCTTCCGGTTAAGATAGTTTACCCAAACATCTTGACCAAAGGAGGAAGGACATGACTCAGAGACAGTATATCATTAACCGGAATCTCAATATTCTGGAATCAGGGAAGACCCTCGGCAATATCAGTGAAGCCTGTCGGACCCGGAAAGATCCTTTACAACGTTGGAGATTCCCCACACCGCCTGCGCCATGGAGCGGTAATTAAGCTTTTCGTAAGTGTCTTGTGCAGTATGGTAGAAATCGTAGCGAAACAGGGCTGTGTCAGTGACCATGACGGCAGGATACCCTTCTTCCCAGAACGACCAGTGATCTGACCAGTCTATTCCGGTGATCCATCCCGGAGCCGAAATGCCTTCGGACGGAAAAGCTGTTTTTGCCCTGAAAACACCTATTGCGCGATGAACCAGCGATCTGGAGGGAATGTTGCCCACGAAGGCAAGGAAGTTTCCTGTAGCAGGATAGAACCAGCTGAGGGGGAAGGGATATTTTTGGCTTCCCTGCATGTCTGAATACCATCCTATTGTTTCAAGGGAAAACATCGCAAGGATATTTTCATTGCGGGCACGAACAAAAGACGAATATCTGCGGCTTCCCATGTCGCCGGTATGGAAGAACGGGGGCTCTTCATTCACAAATGCCACAAATCGTATTGTTCGGGAGGGATTTGTCATTTTCATAAGCCTTGCCATCTCAAGGAGCGCTGCAACACCAGAGGCATTGTCATTTGCGCCGGGGCTTCCTATTACCGAGTCATAGTGTGCACCTACAAGAATGATTTCTTCAGGTCGTGAACTCCCGGGTATTTCAGCAGCAATATTCCATAC
The DNA here is from genome assembly GCA_040754395.1 of Nitrospirota bacterium. Taxonomy (NCBI): domain Bacteria; kingdom Pseudomonadati; phylum Nitrospirota; species Nitrospirota bacterium. The sequence continues at coordinate 1,102 of JBFMCL010000029.1, forward strand.
GGGCACTTTTTCTGTCTGATATTCCTGTTTTGCAACGTCATATCCCAGATTCCTGAATACACGTTCAATATAATTTGCAGCAGTGACAAGTCGCTCGTAATGCCAGATGTTCCTTTCACCTATGGTGTAGGACAATATGAAGACATGTTCCTCCAATTGAGTTTTGAGGAACTCTTCGTCTGAAGAGAGGGATTGGTGAGTCCCCGCATACGGATCTCCGGGCATATTCGTCATGTACCTGAGCATGGCGAACAGAAGCAAGGCCATGATAATTAATCCTATGAAAAGGAAAGCAGGAAAAGGAATCATTTTTTCAGGATTTCGGTGCATATATTCTACCGGAAACACAGCCAGGATATCTCTCATTATACATGCTTTCATGTTATTGCAGGTGTTTCCGATGTTCAGGATGAGATTTCTCTGCGCATGCTATGCCTGCCCCCGAAATCCGTGAGGGTTACCGCAGCATTGCAGAAGCTTTTTTCTGTACGTAACCTTTGGGAGACGCTGCTGTTGAACTCCCCGGTTTTATTTAGTGTAATATTAAAGTATGACAACGACTGCAAGGCGTGTCGTGAGGATTATTTCTACAGGATTGCTCGCACTGCTGCTTCTTCTTGTTACCCTCTCATACGTGTACTATCTCGAGATGAAAAAGATACTACTCGCGAAGATATCTGCGCGGTCAACCGTGTTCATCGGGCAGAAGGTTGATATCGGGGACATGTCATTCAGTCCTTCCGCAGGGATAACACTTCATGACATTACCGTGCAGAACCCAAAAGGCTTTGCACAGGGCCAACTGCTCAGGATAGAAAGAATATTCCTCAGCATGAAATACCGGGCTCTTTTCAGCGGGCGTTTTCATTTCCACACCATTGCCGTGCATTTCCCAGAACTCGCAATAGTGAGAGATGCAAACGGAAGACTGAACCTTTCAGAGAAGCTTATGCAGTTTTTCGCGAGAGAACCGACAATCCGGTACCAGATAGATGAGTTTGCGATCATCGACGGAACTGTTGATATCAACGGGGATAAGAGATTCAGGAACCATCATGTAAGGCTTTCCCTAAGGGACCTCTCTTCCGAGAAAGGCAGGAAGACCCTTATCCGGGGCTCCACCATTCTTACGGGAGAGAGCAGGGTCAAAATTGACGGATGGGCCTATCTGAAGGATGAACCAAAAAGACTGAATATCTCTGTTTCGTCACAGGGATTTTCCCTGTCTGCGCTGGGGAACTATTTTGAATCGCATGGCATCGATACAAACAAAGCAAAGGTGATTTTTGTCCTGAGCGCTGATGGCGATACCGGGAAAGGGTTTCATCTCTCAACAGACGTGCGCATAAAGAACGCGGAGTTCTCTTTTCTCAGAGATGATCTGCAGGAGATTCTTGTGAATATGCAAGCCTTCCTGAGCATTCCGGACCAGTCCCTCTCGATCGAAAATATTTCTCTCCGGGCAGGAGGTCTGACGGCTGCGTCAGCCAAAGGAGAAATCAGGAAGACGCAGCAGGACGTATCCTACAATGCGGTGCTGAACATCAGCAATCTTGATCTGTCAGTGCTGAATTTCATGAAGGACATGAAAATACGCGGAATAGTGCATTCCGAAAATCTGCGGGTCAGGGGAAGCCTGAAAAAAGCACTTCCGCAAGTAGCAGGCAGTCTCCGTCTGAAGGATGGTGCATTCAGCACAAAGACTGAAGATATCGCGGGCATACATGCAGAGTGTGAATTCCTGTCAGGGGGGGAAATGGCAGTGAAGGCGCAGGTGCGTGCAACGCTTTCGAAAGCATTCGGATATCTCCTCAGCAGCCCTGCGGACACGGATATCATCCTGCATGCCAGGGGCACCCCCGATGTCATGACAATGACATCTTCCGCGAAAATTTCTCCTGTCCGGATACATACAAAAGAAGGGAAAATGCTTTCTGCAGAAAGCATTGCCTTTGACGCGGACAGTACTGTCAGGCACCGGTCAATTGCAGGAAAAAGCAGGTTAACAATGAAGGGCGTTCAGGTTGGCGGGCACACAATCCCCCTGATACACGGCAGATCGACTGTTGCCTACAGGGAACACAGCATTACCGCGACAGATACCGTGGTTGAGGGTGAGGGGTTCAATGTCTCTGCCGGGCATGCAACGATCAGCCTGCCGGGGAAGACAGCACGCAGTGCGCTCTCAGTCGACATGCAAAGGTTCAATGCTGCATGGACAGTAAGGGATGCCGGCATCAGGGATGCTGCATTTTCCCTTCGGGTGGCGAAAAGGAACGCCCTGCTTTCCGGAGATGTGGGATTTTCGGTAAGGCAGGCATTCTACGGCGGATCGCAAGCCGGCGTCATCAGGGGAAAAGGACGGTTTAATGACAGGGAATTTTCGCTTGATATCACGGATGCGCAAGTTCCCCGCGGCAACCTGAAACTGACTGCAAAGGGAAAGATGGCAGAAGGTCCTTTCCCGATAAAGATCACGGCAAGCGCTGAGAATATCGACATGGAGAACCTGTCAAAAGCAGCGTCGAAAATATCCGGCGTGCCATATTCCGTCACGGGAAATATCAAAACGTTCAGCTTTGAAGGGATGGTCAGCTCTGCAGAGTCTCTGACAGGCAAGGCAGGAATGCAGGCAGAAAAAGTTTTTGTACTTGATAAGAAAAACAGAAATGTCCTGAGGGAAGGTATGGCATCGGGTGAGATTGACTTCAGAGGGGAGGATGCGGATTTCCGGCTTCGTGCAGCCGCAGGAAAGATAACGGCAGACATGTCCGGTTCGGTACAAAGCGTCATGAAGAAAGAACGAACGGCGGCGATCCGGATCAGGCTGCCGGAGCTGTATTTGACGGACATCAGGGAGACATTCTGGGATGTCTTTCCGGACAGCATGCTCTATACGGGCCTCGAGGGATCTGTTGCCCCGGATCTTTCAGTCCGGTACGGCAGGGATACCCTCAACGTCTCGGGAAATCTGGCCTGTAAGGATGTTGTCCTTCAGGGGGAAAACGGGGAGTATTCCATAGGTCCGGTCAACGGGATCATTCCGGTTATCTACAGCAGGGGCGTTCAGCAACAGAAGGGATTGCATCTGCCCTCATTCGAGCGGACCGAATTCAGCAACCTCAGAAAGTACTACTCCCACACGACACCTTCCAAGGACTTTACCAGGATAACGATAGGGTCTGTCAATTATGGATTCAGGTTTCTTGAGAATGTGGAAGTCTGGATAAAACAGGATGGCGGTTTTTTGAATATCAGTCATTTTAGTGGTAATATATTTGGAGGAAAACTGAATGGTTCTGCGGTGATTGATATGACGGAAGATATTACCTACAGGGCGGGAATTCTCCTGGAGGGCCTCAGCCTGACCAGGCTCTGTGACAGCATGGAACCGATTAAGGGATACATATCCGGAAAGGTAAACGGTATCGCAAGCCTGAAAGGTTCCGGTCGGGGTATTGCTGAACTGATAGGCAAGGCGGATTTCTGGACATACAGCACTGATGATGAAAAGACGAAAATCAGCAGGGAGTTTTTGCGCGAGGTCGGGGGTCCGTCCATTAAGGCGTATCTTGGCGACCGGAAGTTCAGCAAAGGGATCATGAACCTGTATCTGCAGAAGGGGTTTGTAATTTTCAGGGAACTCGAGATATCCAACAGGAATTTCTTCGGCATCCAGGACCTTTCTGTGAAGGTTGCGCCGTTCAACAACAGGATTGCGATCGACCATCTGATGTGGTCGATAACAGAAGCAGCCCAGAGGGCGAAAAAGAAGGGATAATGCAAAGAATTTATTCAAGGAGGGATAGAGGCATGAAACGCAAGATAACGTTTCTTTCAGGAGTGCTTTTCTTCACGCTGATGGCATGCGCAGTCATTACGGTGAATATTTACTTCCCGGAGAAAGATGTCAAGGAAGCGTATAAGGCGCTTGAAAAAGAACTTATGGGAACAGACAAGAAAGAGGGAACAACACCGGCAGGCAAACCGGAAAGCTCCATACGTTTTGAATTCGTCAGTTCTGCGTATGCGCAGGAACCCGGCCTCTCCGAAAAGATAGCGGAAATCGTAAAAAAAATGCCGGACGTGGTTGATGCCTACGGGGAAATGGGTGCCAGAATCAATGCTATCGACCGGCTAAGAGGAAGCGGGGTTGTGGGTGAGGCAAACAACGGACTTCTGGTCCTCAGGGAAGGGACCATTTCGCCTGATGACAAAAAGCTCGTGGACATGGAGAATGCCGACAGAACGACGGTAATGAAGGGTATGACGAAAGCGATTATCAGAATCAACAGGGTGCCGGAAAATGAGGCGAATATGAAGCAGGTCATGCCTCAGGCAGTTGAGCAGTTTGCTGCGATCAGGCGTGATGCTGCCAAACAGGGGTGGTGGATTCAGAGTCCTGACGGGAACTGGGCCAGAAAATAAGTGCACAGAAACCCGAAGTGCAGGGGTATAATTGACATGATCCGGAAAAGGATTTTGAAAGGGATCGTGTTCTTTGTCCTGTCAGGATATCTCTGTCTCGACCTGTGTTTTCCCTTTGCGGTACATGCCACGTTCGAGAAGGCAGACAAGGTTGTAGTGATCAAGAGCAAACGGCTCATGATGCTGATGAAAGAATGTAAGATTGTCAGGGCATACCGGGTTGCCCTGGGGCAGCAACCTGTCGGACATAAAACCAAGTCCGGAGACAAAAAAACTCCTGAGGGAAAATATGTTCTGGATTCAAGAAAAACAGACAGCAAATTCCATCTGGCGATACATATTTCGTATCCGAACGGTGCTGATGTGGCAAATGCCGAGCAGCTCGGCGCAATGCCGGGCGGAGACATCATGATACACGGTTTGCCCAAAAAAATGCAGGATGTCGGCGAATTGCACAGACTGACTGACTGGACTGACGGATGTATTGCAGTGACGAATAAGGAGATGGAGGAGATCTGGAACCTTGTCCCGAACGGTACCCCGATAGAAATAAAGCCCTAAGGCAGCGGGTCTGCCCCTTCCTCAGTTGATGATGTTCCGGAGGATGTCTGCCTTTTCCCTGTCAAGCTTCATGAGTGTCTGATATGCGCCAAATGCGCTTACCGTGTCTCCTGAAAGAAAATGGGTGATCCCGAGGTTGAAGTGCGCAACAGGGTTATCCGGTTCTATGGCAAGCAGCTTTCTGAAGGTGTCAATCGCCTGGGGATACTGGCTGTCCAGAAGGTACATGGTACCGAGGTTATTGTAAGTTTCGGAAGAATCCGGATTGAGGTCGAGGACTTTCTTGTATATCCCGATCGCGTCAGGGTACCGGCCGAGTTTGTAGTAAACCAGTCCCAGATTCAGGTATGCTTCCAGGTAATCCGGCTTCAGGGTCAATGCCTGGGAATATGCGTCTATCGCCTGAAAATACCTGCCTGTTTTCTCAAACCCGGAGCCGAGAAGGAAGTAATCCACCGGGTCACGGGAGATCTTTTCCGGTTCTTTTTTTTCCGGAAGCACCGGAGGGATACTGACAATCCTGCGTTGTGCGGATCTGTGTTTTTCGAGTTCACGTGCAGTGTCTTTCAGAAAGACCGCACCGTTATTGTGGGGAAATTTTTTTGGTATAAAGACCGCTGCCCCTATGACCTCTCCCTGCATATTGAACAGAGGGCTGCCGCTTTTTTGCTGTGTGACGGGAATGGAAATCTGGAATAGTTTGTCCTTTCTGATGATGTTTTTCACGGTCCCTTTTTCAGTCACGGACTCTCCTCCTGACGGGCCGCGTGTCAGGACAATATCGTCTCCCGGCTTTAACGGAAAGTCCGGCGCGAGTTTGGCAGAAGGAAGATCTTTTGCCTCAACCCTGATCAGTGCAAGATTGTTCGTACACCTTGAGGAAATCAGTTCCTGAATCGGCAGATGAATGCCGCTGTGAAGCTCGATATCAACACGGCTGTCTGTTCTTTTAAGCCACTGGACAATAATAAGGCAATCGGTTGCGATGATTCCTTCAGAGTCGAGAATAACCCCTCCTGCGGACATGAGATGATTGCCGTCCCTGTCGTCGAGATATATGGTCACCGCGACATCTTTGTTATGCATTAACGCATCGGAACCTCCCGAGTACGCGGGGCAAATGAGGATCCACAGCACAATTACCGCGGTCAGCGGAATGAATCTAAGAAGGTTTATTTTCATATATGCGCATAAACTCAGGAATCACCACAAACAAAGTATTATAATAGGTACAGGCACATTTTATAAATCACAGAACAAGCAGGATCCTGAACTGGCCGTATGCGGCAACGCAGAGGCAAATTTCGGGAATCCTGTCTTCATATGCACGAGGAGTGTATTCTGATGCCGAACGAAGACCTGTCACAGCTGAAAATCGACAAGACTGCTGAAATATATCAGCCGCAGAGAAAGCGGAAGGCGGTCTACTGGACAATTGGAATTGTCATTGCGGTACTGGTGATCGTTCTTTTTGCGGCCGGAGTGTTTACGCCTGCCGTGGAAGTGGAGCCCGCAAATGTGACGCAGATCTATCCGTCACAGACATTTACCCTTCTGAATGCAAGCGGATACGTGGTGGCGCAGCGCAAGGCTGCCGTTGCCTCCAAGGTGACCGCACGCCTCATTTCTCTCGCGGTGGAGGAGGGGAACAGGGTAAAAAAGGGCGAGATAATCGCCCGTCTTGAAAACGAGGATGTCAGGGCTGCATTGAATCAGGCAGAGGCGAATCTGAATGCTGCACGGTATGGTCTGGAGCAGTCGAGGGCAGAACTGAATGACGCAAGGGTCCAGTTCGAGAGAAACAGGAGCCTCATAGACAAGGGGTATGTTTCACAGGCAGAATTCGACTCCTCTGAAGCACGGTACAGGAAGGCTGTTGCTGCGGTTGCCGCAGCAGAGGCGGGTGTGAAGGCAGGCAGTGCCAGCCTCCAGAGCGCCCGTGTTGCACTTGAGTATACAATGATACGGGCTCCGTTCGATGCGGTGGTACTTACAAAAAATGCGGACATCGGGGATATTGTCACCCCCATTGGTGCTGCGGCTGATGCCAAAGCAGCGGTAGTGACCATTGCCGACATGGAATCCCTTCTGGTCGAGGTTGATGTGTCAGAGTCCAACCTTCACATGGTCAGGACAGGGCAGCCGTGCGAAATACAGCTTGATGCGCTTCCTGATGCCCGGTTCAGGGGCGAGGTGCATATGATCGTCCCTACGGCTGACAGGACCAAGGCAACGATACTGGTGAAAGTGCGTTTTGTCGATAAGGACAGCCGTGTATTGCCTGAAATGAGCGCGAAGGTTGCGTTCCTTTCACGGGAGATTACGGATGACGAAAGGGAGCCTCTGACCGCTCTGAGCAAAGCGGCGGTGGTAAAACGTAAAGGCGGGGATGTGGTATTCCTGATCCGTGAACACAGGGCATCGGAAACAGTCATCACAACAGGGAGGGAAATGCACGACATGATCGAGATTCTGGGCGGAATTAAGGCAGGTGACAGGGTTGTGCTCAAACCGCTCGAGAAAATGAAGAACGGTCTGCGAATAAAGGTTGCCGAGCACTGATGTCCGGGAAGCCCATCGTTGCAATAACAAACCTCTCCAAGTCTTACCGCCGCGGCAATCAGATCCTTCCGGTATTGAACAACATATCCCTGATTATTGATGAAGGGGAGTTCATGGCCCTCATGGGACCGTCCGGCTCCGGCAAAACGACGCTCCTGAACCTTATCGCAGGCATTGACAGGCCGGACAGCGGCTCCATTACAGTCGGCGGCATTGATATCACACACCTTTCAGAGACGGCGCTTGCCCGCTGGAGAGCACTGAATGTAGGGTTTATTTTTCAGTTCTACAACCTGATCCCGGTGCTCACCGCGTTCGAAAATGTTGAACTGCCATTGCTCCTGACCGGACTCTCGAAGCAGGAAAGGCAGTCTCATGTCGCAACCGCACTTCAGGTTGTCAACCTGTCTGACCGCATGGACCATTACCCGGGCCAGCTGTCAGGCGGACAGCAGCAGCGCGTTGCCATCGCGCGTGCGGTAGTAACAGACCCCGCCATACTGGTCGCGGACGAACCTACCGGAGATCTCGATCGTGTGTCCGCAAATGACGTGCTTGAGCTTATGGAGCGGCTTGTCCATGAACTCGGCAAGACAATCATCATGGTTACCCACGATCCCCGTGCAGCAGAAAAGGCACATGTGCTCAAGCATCTTGATAAGGGTATTCTGAATGCACATTCTGAAACTCATCCTTAAGAACTCCTTCCGTCACAAGCTCCGGACGTCTCTGACTGTGCTTGGTGTAACCATCGCGATTCTTTCATTCGGTCTCCTGCGGACGGTGATAAGCGCGTGGTATGCCGGTGTTGAAGCCTCATCTGCCAGCAGGCTCGTGACAAGAAATGCCATATCCCTCATCTTCCCCCTGCCTCTTTCCTATAAGGAGAAGGTCCGCCAGATCGAGGGGGTGAAAGCAGTCTCCTATGGCACGTGGTTCGGAGGAATCTATATCGATGAGAAGAATTTCTTTGCGAACTATGCGGTAGAACCAAAGACCTATCTTGCCATGTACCCTGAGATCATCGTGCCGCACGATCAGATGGCCGACGTGCTCCGTGACCGCAAGGCGGCAGTTGCAGGACAAAAACTCGCAAAGCGTTTCGGATGGAAGATAGGGGACATGGTAACACTCAGGGGCACGATATTCCCCGGAAACTGGGATTTCAATCTAAAGGCGATTTATCAGGGGAGGGATGAGACTGTCGACGAAACCGCGTTTTTCTTCCATTGGGATTACCTGAACGAGACATTGAAGCAGACCGCACCGGGCCGTGCTGACCAAGTAGGCTGGTATATGGTAGAGATTTCCAATCCCAGACAGTCTGCTGAAGTTTCCGCAAGGATTGATACAATGTTCAGGAACTCCCTTGCAGAGACATTGACAGAGACTGAAAAAGCGTTTCAGCTGAGCTTCATATCGATGACTGAGGCGATCGTTATCGCCATACAGCTCGTTTCTTTTGTAATCATCTTCATAATCATGGCGGTTGTCGCAAATACCATGGCGATGACAGCCAGGGAGCGTATCGGTGAGTACGCGGTATTCAAGACGCTCGGGTTTGGCGCGTTTCACATTTCCGGACTGATATTCGGGGAGTCGATCGCCATAACCATGACAGGGGCCTGCCTGGGCATTGCGCTGACGTTTCCGGTTGCGGGGATTTTTGCCAGGCAGCTCAGCAATTTTTTCCCTGTATTCATTGTTGAGACAGAGACAATCTATCTTCAGCTCGCTGCCTCTGTCCTTGTTGCGCTCGTCGCAGCGGTATTGCCGACATGGAGGGCAGTCAATATCCGGATAGCGGACGGACTGAGAAGAATAGGGTAGGAAAAGAACAGGGGATGAAGGACAAGACAACAGAGACGGAGCGAAAAGGATGAAGATTCCTTTCTCCTACAGCATACGGAATCTCTGGGCACGCAGACTTACCACGGTATTGACGGTATCCGGCATGGCGTTAGTGGTATTTGTCTTTGCAGCAGTCCTGATGCTTGCCGAAGGGCTGCAGAAAACCCTGGTTCAGACAGGATCGTATGATAACGTTGTGATTATCAGAAAAGCAGCCGAATCCGAAGTCCAGAGCGGGGTCGAAAGGCTTCAGGCATCTATTGTGGAGACCCAGCCGGAGATTGCGATGGACGAGGACGGGAAAAGGCTTGTCGCAAAGGAACTGGTGGTGCTGATCGCGCTTCCCAAGCGAGGTACTGATAACCCCTCAAACATTGTCATCAGAGGGATTGAAGAAAAGTCGATGGGGTTGCGGCCGCAGGTCAGACTCATGAGGGGTCGTATGCCAAAACCGGGCTCATCGGAAATCATAACAGGGCTGAGCATTGCAAAGCGGTTTGAGGGCGGAGGCATCGGGGAGTCTCTTCGTTTTGGCATGAGAGACTGGACGGTTGTCGGGATTTTCGATGCAGGGAATACCGGCTTCAATTCCGAGATATGGGGGGATGTGAATCAGCTCATGCAGTCCTTCAGGCGTCCGGTATTTTCTTCCGTGATATTCAGGCTCAGCAATCCTGCCGATTTTGATCGGGTAAAGCAAAGGCTCGACAATGACCCGCAGCTTACCATTGAGGCACTGCGTGAGACGAGATACTATGAAAAACAGTCCGAGATGATGGCCAAATTTCTGAGGATTCTCGGCATTACCCTCACAGTAATATTTTCTCTCGGTGCGGTTATCGGTGCAATGATCACTATGTATGCGGCGGTTGCCAACAGAACCGCAGAAATCGGTACCATGCGGGCGATCGGGTTTTCCAGAAGAAGCATTCTTGCAGCGTTTATTGTCGAGTCCCTGTTCCTCGGGTTCATCGGAGGGGTCGTCGGACTGTTTTTTGCTTCGTTTTTGCAGCTGTATACGATTTCGACCATGAATTTTCAGACGTTTTCTGAGCTTGCGTTCTCATTCTCGCTGACCTTCGGTATTATGTACAAAGCCATGGCTTTTGCGCTTGCAATGGGTTTCACGGGCGGCGTGCTCCCTGCAGTAAGAGCATCGCGAATGAATATTGTGGAGTCATTGAGGGCAAGCTGATATCCGGAAGCCGGAAGAGTTATTTCTTTGAGGGGAAAGACGGGCCGGCCTTCATGAAAGTCCCAATGGCTTTTTCTTCGGGAGAAGCCGGTTCATACAGCAAAATCCTGTTTCTTCCCATTGATTTCGCCCTGTACAGCGCGATATCAGCATGTTCAATGACTTTATGTATGGTATCACCGTCCTGCGGGAAGCACGCAACGCCTCCGCTAATGGAAACGAATCCCAAAGGCTGCTTTGCCCTGTATGCAAAATCATGGTGCGCTATTGTTTCCCTGAGCCGTTCTGCATACTGCAGGGCGTCTTCCCTCGAAATTTCGGGAAGCATGACGATAAACTCCTCGCCGCCGTAGCGTGCGATAATGGACTGTCTCCGTGTAGCATCCCGGATCAGCTGGCTCAGTTCCCTGAGCAGCTGGTCGCCCGCACCATGACCATTTGTATCATTATAGTGCTTGAAATTGTCGATATCAAAAAGGAATACCGAGAGAACAGTTCTCTCCCTGACTGATTTTTCAATGTAATGCTGTGCCATTTTGAAAAGGTAATTCCGGTTGTTCAGGCCGGTCAGCGGATCTGTATTAGCCTTGTGCTGGGCTTCATTCAGGGCGGTCTGGTTGATAAGGGCAACACCCGCTATGTCCGCGATCATTCTCAGCAAATCGCCCTCATTGCCGGAGGGGCTTTCTATCCTGCCAATGCCTATGACACCCAGAAGGCTGTCTTTAAAGAGGATCGGCATTGCCATCGAAAGTTGCTGTTCCTTGCCGGGAGTTAGTGAAGGATGATTCCTGGAAAAATGTTCTGTAACCATGAGAAACCGGTGTTTTGCCGCAGCACCGATGATACCTTCTCCAAGGGCACAGGAAGTCTCCTCCTGCTGCGTACTTCCATTGGCAGAGTATTTCCTGAGGAGATTTGCAGAGTCGTCGAAAAGATAGATTTCCACTTTGTCGGTTGTGAGGACGTCGTTTACCATGTCTATGATCGAGAGCACAATGCCATCCAATTTCATGGTTGAATGCAAACGCTGCACGATCGCGGGGACTTTCAGCATAAATGTAAGGTAGCGGTTGTTCAGTGCGGCCAGTTTGTTTATTTGCACGGTCAGCTTCTGGATATGCTGGTCTCTGAACAATGTCTTGCCCTGGTCTGCAGAGTCCTGACCATCAGCATGCTTTTGCCGGTTGCTCTCCTTTTGAAAATGCCGGACCAGAACAAACAGAAGAATCCCGGCAGCGAGTATTATGGAAGCAGTCACAATCATCTGATCTGTTGTCCTTCTGTTTTTACCATTTCTTCACTCACGCATGTCAGACAATAACCTGTCTCCATGTCTCTTATAATTATTAAAATATATAGGGACGGTATGGTCAATCCTACCGGAGTAGGGTTCAAAAACAGGGGGGTTTCTATTAGAATGAGAATAGAGAAGCAGCGGATGGTATGAATATGGTCACTGATAGCCATCAGATGATTTGCGTAAACAGGCCATGGATTCCGTCCGCAGATGCACAACCGGTTGCAGGCTTTCTTTATTCGCAATATCAGGAGATCTGAACAATGGCCGATGCCAACAGCAACCTCCCGCTCGATGCAAGGCTTCTGAGTTATGTCATCATCGAGCTGAATATTTCACGCAGGAATGTGGCGATCTATCCGAAAAATCACCCCTCGGTGGAGCGATCCCTGACCCAGGCGTTTGATTTTTTGCGGCAGCTTTTTGCCCTCAGGCCGGAAATTACCCTTTCCATTGCGAAAGACACCATTATCATAGACGAATTTCACCTCGAAAAGAAGAACCCGGTATTCACGGAATTTGCCGTGCATCTCAGCAAGATGAATATTGCGTCCGTAACATTCAATAAAGGCGTATCAAAAGATGAACTCTACAGTTTCCAGAGTTTTATTGTGCAAAAACCGGAGGACCTGACTATTGATAGCCTGAGAAACGCTCTCAAAAGGTTCAACCTGCGCAATATTCAGGTCAGTTTTATTGATTTCGGCTCATTTGCCTTCAGGAAAAGTCAAAGTCAAACGGCCATGAGCACGAAAGAGGCGCCGCTCTGGGAGCGTTATATTTACGGGTTGCGTTCTGGCGCACTGAAGGGCAGCGAACTGTCACATGCGGTTCGGGAAATTCCTCCGGGAGACTTGGGAATACTTGTAAACGAATATTTATCTGAGGATTTAAAGCAAGACACCTATGACGGGGTGATCACAGCCTATATGAGAAGTTCAACCCATCAGCGTTTCCACGGCCAGGAACTGAAGAAAATGATGGAGTTTATCCGGGAATTAAAGCCTGATCTGAAACAGCAATTTCTCAGTTCCGCGGTAAGAACTTTCTCCCGGGATACTGCGTCAGCCTATCAGATGCTGAAAGAGGTGTCACTGGAGGATATCAGGGGATTTCTTGATGCTGTCAACACACAGAAAATCTCTGTTCCTCCTGCGCTCCGGAACATTATGGATTCGTTATCCGAAAAACAAAGAATGCATACCCAAATAATCCGTCTGAAGGAAGGCATGATGATAGATGACGTTGTGCTGCCAGGCGACAGCACTGTGATGCTCGAGAATGGCAACTTCGATCCCTCGCTTTCGGATACCTACCAGCAGGACGTACAGAAACTGCTTAAGATTGATGCATCCGGGTTAAAATCCTCTCAACTCCTTGAATTTGAAACAGAGTTTTATGATGACATTGTTGAGAAGAAATTCAATCAGATTATCCTTGAATTGTTGTTTTCCGAAAAAGCCTCGGAAGAAGACTATCGCGCATGTACCAATATCATTAAAGAGCAGAGTGCACAACTGCTGTGGATCGGAGAATATACGCATATTCTTGACATGCTCAGGATTCTCGAAATAAACAAGGCGCTGTACAGGTTTCCTGATATCAGTGCAGGGGCTCTCCGGTATTTTCACTCTGCAGAATTCTTCGCCACATTGATCGATTCATTCAGGATTCTCGGCCGGCAGAAGAGAAAGGAAGTGTCGATGATCTGCGAGTATTATGATAAAAAAATCATACCGTACATCATGGACGCCCTCACAGATGAAGACTCTCCTGTTGTCAGGAGATTTTTGATGGAGCTTCTTAAGCAGTTTGGAGACAAATTGATACCCGAGGCATTAAAACGGCTAGATGACGAGAAATGGTTTGTGAAAAGGAATATGCTCTATATCCTGACTGAAATAGACAACCATTCATTGGCTGAACATATACGGCCCTACTGCCGGCATGAGAATCCCAAGGTAAGTCTTGCGGCAATGAAATACCTCATTAATGCCGGAGACAGGTACCCTGTAGAAAAACTCAGGGAATACCTGGACTCACAAGAAAAAGAAAAGTTTGAGCAGGCGGTTATGCTTGCTGGTTCCTTTAAGGTAAAGGAACTGGTGGGAGATTTGATAGTGCTGCTCAACAAAACGGAAATGACCGGCGCTGATTTCTCCGAAAAGATTCCCATCGTGAAGGCACTGGGGGAAATAGGCGATCCCCAGGCAGTGGCTGCCTTGCGGAATTTGCTCTCGAGCAGGAGCCTCTTTTTTAAAGGGAACACAGAACGGCTGAAAGAGGAGATTTACAAAACACTGAAGAACTATCCGTATGAAGCGGTGCAGGATCTGATAAAAGCCGGGCTGGAGTCAAAAAACGACGTGATAAGGACAGAATCAAGACTGCTGGACAGGGAAGGCTGAATCTGTGGATACGGTAAAGGCATTCATTGTGATATTGATGTCCGCGGTATCAAACTGTCTGCTTTACTCAAGGCATCATGCATCGGTCCTTGAACTTTCCGAGAAGGCCTTCTCTCTGCTGAGTGCATACCTCCAGGGGACGGGACATCTTGAAATAATGATCCTTGAGGACGAGCTTGTTGTAAACAGATCCCCTTTGAGAGAGGTGGGACTTCAGGGGAAAAATCTCATGAAGAGGCTGAAACGCAAAGGGGTAACCCGCATCGATTTCCTGAAAGGTGTTTCCCTGTCAGAACTGAGACAGCTTGTCGCCAATATTGCTTCCGCGGAAAAAGGACTGAAGTCCCTGCAACATATACAGGTGGGAGTTGTTGATATTGATTTTGACAGATCCCATGTATCGGGTGATTTCTCTGCGGACAGATCATCGGATATGGTATCGGGCCAGATTGAAAAAGTGCAGGGACAATATCACGCGGTCTCTCCTTTCAGGCAGCTGAATATTGCGGGCTTTGAAGAAATTGTGGTCCAGTTTGTACTGGCGCTGCAAAAAGACATGGGGATTCTTCATCTCCTGAGCCCGGTCAGGTCCATGAGTGAATATCATGCCGCGCATTCTGCAAACGTCTCTGTGCTGACCATGTTCCAGGCGCAGGCTATCGGCATCAGGGAGGAGTTCGTCCATGACATCGGACTTGCCGCATTACTTCATGATGTGGGCAAATTACTGATGCAGAAGGAAAAAGAAGGTCAGGCCAAAGCTGACACAGGCATTGAGGAGAACGCAATAGAACTGCATACGGTATATGGGGCACAGTATCTTGCAAAGACAGACGGCCTGACACGCCTTGCACCCATCGTGGCTTTCGAACATCATCTCAGGTATGATGGCCGGGGATATCCGCAGTGTAAAACGCAGGGGATGAAGCAGCACCTCTGCAGCCAGATGACCGCCATTGCAGATTATTTTGATACATTAATGAGCGCGAAACCTGACGGCCGCACGATAGAAATGGATGAGGCGCTTTACTTAATGAGGACAAAAGATGAGGGGTTGTTTAACCCCTTCCTTATCAACAATTTCGTGAGGTCAATGCATCTGGCATTATCCCGGTAAAGCATCCATGAAGGATCCGGCAAGAACAGTTTCTGAAGACAATGATGACTTCAGGATAAGAGTCGAAAGCCTGAGCCATATGGCTGACCTCGTGTTTGTGATCAGCCAGGACGGGAGGGTCCTCGAGTTCCAGGGAAAAAGGGATAGCGAACTTCTTGCGCCTACCGGCGATCTGGTCGGCAGGACACTCCATGATATCATGCCCTCACAGGTGGCGAACCCGATCATGCGGTTCAGGGAAAAAGCGCTTCAGTCGGGCAATCAGCATATTTTTAATTACCAGCTTCTCATAAACACAGAAAAGTACCATTATGAGACGCGCTTTTTTCTCAGCGGGCAGGGCAAGGTAACGGTCGTGGTACGCAATATGACCGAGTACAAGAGAGCGGAAAATCAGGTCAGATATCTTGAATATCACGACAGTCTGACGAACCTTCCGAACAGGTACCTGTTTCAGGACCGCCTGGAACAGGCAATCGCATTCGCTGAACGCAGAAACGGTGTTGTGGCTGTCCTGCTGCTTGATATCGATAACTTCAAGAGGATTAACGAAGCGGTCGGATATGCTGCCGGAGACCTGTTGCTGCAGAGCTTTGCCGACAGACTGGCGCCCTACGTACGGCAGACGGACAGCATCTCGCGCATTGCAGCTAGCGAATCCGAATCCCTGATTGCGCGTCTCGGAGGAGATGAGTTTACGATTCTGCTTACCGAAATCACGCATATCCAGGATGCGGCAAGAGTTGCAAACCGTATATTGCATATGGTTACGGAGCCTTTTATTGTCGAAGGACAGGAAATTTTCATATCTGTCAGCATAGGCATCGCGGTATATCCCTTCGACGGAAAAGACATAAACACTCTCCTGAAAAACGCGGATATGGCGATGTATCAGGCAAAGGACCACGGGAGAAACAATTTCCAGTACTATTCCGAATCACTCAATGCCTTCTCGGTGAAGCGGTTTACCACAGAGAACAAATTGCGGAAAGCGGTCGACCATAATGAGCTCATGCTGTTTTATCAGCCGCAGATTGACATTGTTACCGGCGCAATAATCGGTGTGGAGGCGCTGATACGATGGCTGCAGCCGGATTTGATCCTCATTAAGCCTTCCGAGTTTATCCCATTGGCCGAGGAGTCGGGCCTGATCATCCCGATAGGCCAGTGGATACTCCGGAATGCGTGCAGTCAGAGCCTTGCCTGGCAGAAAGCGGGAATGAAACCGCTCCGCATGACAGTGAATGTTTCCGGCATACAGTTCAGACAGGGCAACTTCATCGAAAGCGTCTCCCAGACCCTCAGGGAAACAGGGCTTGATCCGGCACATCTTCAGCTGGAACTTACCGAGAGCATCATCATGCAGCACTCTGAGGATACGGTGAAAAAGCTGCATGCCCTGCAGTCGATGGGAATCCGGATATCCCTTGATGACTTCGGTACGGGGTATTCCTCTCTGAACTATCTGAAACGCTTCCCGATATCCACATTGAAGATCGACCGTTCATTCATTCAGGATATCGCCACCAACCCTGATGACCAGGCTATCACAAAGGCGATTATCGGACTGGCAATTAATCTGAACCTTAATGTTATCGCAGAGGGAGTGGAGACAAGGGAACAACTGAGATACCTGCGATCATATGAGTGTCAGGCAATACAGGGGTATTTGCTCTGTCCGCCCCTGAACCCTGTTTCTCTGGCGCAATTTGTGAAACAGGGCAAGTACCTCGATATGCTGAAAAGATGCGGAATAAGAATATAACGTTGCCTGATAGGGTGATGTGAAATCAGCGACTCATTCTTTTAAAGATTCCTTGAGGGGCAGATATCATAAAGGACGCATTCTTTGTGGCGGGGTTTTTTTGCCTGGCAGATTTTTCTCCCATGCAAGATCAGAAGATGGGAGACATTTCCCCAGTCTTCTTTTGGAATTATTGCCATAAGGTCTTTTTCGATCTTGACCGGATCTCCGTTCTCTGTAAGCCCAAGCAGGTTTGAAAGCCGTTTTACGTGAGTGTCAACAGCGATGCCTTCTTTAATGCCATATGCATTGGTGAGGATGATATTGGCTGTTTTCCGTGCAACGCCCGGAAGACTGGTCAGTTCATCCATTGTCCTCGGTACCTGAGCGTTGAATGTTTCGATGATGGTTTTTGCTGCTGCCTGGATATTCCTTGCCTTTGTTTTATAGAAATTTATGGAACCGATATCCTTCCGGAAAGTTTCGGGAGAGGCGTGTGCATAATCACTGATATCCCGGTATTTTCTGAAAAGCTTCTCGGTTACCTTATTGACCATGACATCGGTAGTCTGTGCGGAGAGTATCGTCGCGACAAGGAGTTGAAAGGGATCGTTGAAGTGCAGGGCTGTTTTGGGATCAGGGTATTCTCCCTTCAGCCGTCTGAGTATTTCTGATGATTTCCCGCGTATGTTCATTCGCCCTTAATGAAATAGTCCATCAGCCTGTGCCCCTCCTCAAAAAACAGTACGTCATCCCTCTCTGCAATTGTCTCGTCGTACATCCTGTGTTCATGGTACTGCTTTATACGGCTGTCGTAGATGATAAACGGCACGGGTTCTTCCGTATGGGTCCTGACCTCAAGCGGTGTGGCATGGTCAGGGAGCACGAGGATCTTGTACTCCTGAAAAGCGGTGATGCCTTTCAGGACGTTCCCCACGACCAGCGCATCGAAGTCCTCAATCGCCCTTAGTTTGTCCCTGTAATTCCCGGAATGGCCTGCCTCGTCAGGCGCCTCAACATGAATATACGCAATGTCTACTTTTTCGAGGGAATTCACGGCTGCTTCTGCCTTCCCGGTATAGTTCGTATCGAGATACCCTGTGATTCCGGGAACCTGAAGTATCTCAAACCCCGCGTTTATCCCGAGTCCTCTCATGAGGTCAACCGCAGAGACGAGAGAACCGGCAAGGGAATACTTTTCCCTGAAAGTAGGCAATGTGACCTTTTTCCCCTGGCCCCAGAGCCAGATGCTGTTTGCCGGATTGAATCCCTTTCTGTTACGTTCCCTGTTGATCGGATGATTTTCAAGAATGCCTGCGGATTTCAGCATCAGTTCCCGGAGTATGTCTTCTCCTTTTCCGACAGGGAGGTAATCGATAATCTCCTTGCCTGTAATGTCATGGGGCGGGGTACATTCCATATCCGATGAGCCTGAGGACCACACCATGATATGCCTGTAGCTGACTCCGGGATAAAAGATGAGCTGTGCTGTCCCGATGCCTCGGTTGATTTCTGTGACGAGTTCTCTTGCTTCGTCTGTGGTAATATGGCCGCTGCTGTAGTCTTCCATGACAGCCTTGGTCTTATCCCTGTTATACTTGAGCGTGACCAGGTTGCACCGGTACGCCACATCGTCTTCTTTCATGTTTATTCCCATGCTGGAGGCTTCAAGGGGAGCCCTGCCCGAATAGAACTGCCTCGGGTCATAGCCGAGAATATTCAGATTTGCAATGTCAGACCCGGGATGAAAACCGGGCGGGATGGTCCTGATTTTCCCCACTGTGCCCTCACGCGCAAGCCTGTCCATATTTGGGGTATATGCGCTCTGCAGGGGAGTTTTTCCTGCCAGTTCTTTTACCGGCCTGTCGGCCATTCCGTCTCCGATCATCACCACATATTTCATAATACTCCTTCTGTCTGTTTTCCGACAGACTCTGTGTCCGCCTTGAATTTTTCGAGGTTTTGCTGGATACCCTTAAGGGTGTTACTCTCTTCCTGCCATCATTTTTCCGCAAACAGTTGCTGGTTCAGGAAAATCGTTGCTGCTCCGCATGCAATGTGTTCGCCCCAGTCTTTGTCCTCAGCCCTCTAAAATATCTTCTTCCACAAATTCGACAGTGATGCCCTGATTCTTGAGCGACTGGATTCCCCTGTTCAGGTTTTCTTCCGTGCCTTCAAGTTCGAGCACCATTTCTCCGACAGTTTCCGTGACCCTTGCCCGTCTGATGTTTGGTATGACATCATATTTTTTTGCCATGGTAAAAATAACGGGTTCTTTAATAAGATGCTGGGGAAAGGTCAGTTTAACCCTCTGTTTCACGGCCCCCTCCTTGCCTTATCCCCCTGCAATTGCAGGGACTATTGATACTTCGTCACCATCCTTTACCTCCGTCTGTTCATGCTGCAGAAACCTGATATCCTCGTCATTGAGATATATGTTCACAAATCTTCGTATCCTGTCTCCTTCAGATATCCTTTCACCGATATCAGGGAACTGTCTGTTAAGACCGTGCACCAGACTCATAATCGTGCCCGGCGCTCCTTCCACTTCTTCTCTGCCGTCTGTAAGTTTCTGAAGTGGAGAGAGTATTTTTACCTTTACCGGCATCGCATGACCTCCTCTCCTGATAAGATCCGGCGCCTCTTCGCATGAGCTGATTTCGGCTTTGTAAAATGCGGGGGAATGGTCTGCCTGTGAAAGGCTTTCTGTGTTTTTACCCCGATTCCCGCAACACAGATTGCCGTGGTTTCGTCTCTGCCGCCCTGTGGACAGATACTGAGCATTGCTTTTCAGCTCAGATACTCATTTTACTGTAAAATGGACAACAATTCAAAGAGATCAAAAGGGCTTGGGGGATTTTTCTCTGCGATGGAGAATTCATTTCACACACTTCATGCGGTCAATGACTGGTGCACCATATCCCTGAAACGGATTAACTGTAGTCGATAAGTTCAGTAATTGTCGGATGATCGCTGCAGACCGCGCACTCCGGATTTCTGGGAATCTTTACCTTCCTGAATGACGGTTTAAGTGCGTCGAATATGAACAGTTCTCCCTTCAGGATCTGCCCTGCGTTGGTGATTAGCTTCAGTATCTCTGCTGCCTGAAGTGTTCCGATCACCCCCGGAATGACGCCAAGGAGGCCGGCACCCTCGGGAGAAGGAAGAATCCCGGGCGGAGGCGGTTCCTCAAACAGGCACCGGTAACACGGGCCGTCACCGGGGATGACCACGGTCAGCTGCCCCTCAAACTTGAATATTGCGCCTGTGACCAGGGGTTTTTTCGTCATGACACAGGCATCATTGACGAGAAACCGTGTGGCATAATTATCGCTGCAGTCAGCCACAATATCATAATCCTTTATGAGTGCGAAGATGTTCTGTTTTGTCAGCCTCTGCCTGACGGGAACAATCTCAACATCAGGGTTCAGGGATTCGAAGGTCTGTTTTGCAGACTCGACTTTTGGGACGCCGACTGTCCTCGTGCTGTGCGCAATCTGCCGCTGGAGATTGCTGAGGTCAACCTCATCATTGTCAATGATGGCGATAGTGCCCACCCCGGCGGCTGCAAGGTAATAGCCGACGGGTGAGCCGAGACCGCCGGCGCCAACAATGAACACCTTTGCATTGAGCAGCTTTGTCTGGCCCTGTTCGCCGATTTCAGGCAGAATGAGATGCCTGCTGTAGCGCTGCAACTGCTGGTCAGTGAATTTCAAGGCAGTTACTCTTCTTCCTTCCCCTCGACCCGGATTACGACGGTTTTTCCCATGACAACCGGCAATCTGTCAATCTCCTGCAGGGCCTGACGGACATTCTTTTCTTTTGCATCATGGGTAAGGATCACCAGCGGAACCGCTTCACCGACCCTTCTTCCTTTCTGTATGACCGAGGCAATGCTGATACTGTATTTGCCGAGAATTCCGGAGATCTTCGAGAGGACACCGGGTCTGTCAAGCGCAGAAAACCTGAAGTAGTATCTGGAAACCACATCGTCTATTTTCCTGATTTTTACGGCGCGGGGTGCTTTGGGAATCGTCTGGACCCTGCCGACTGCATTTTTCTGCATATTCCTTGCAATATCCGCAATATCGCTCACGACGGCACTTCCTGTCGGCACAGAGCCTGCCCCCCTGCCGTAATACAGGGTTGAGCCGGTTGCATCTCCTTCGACATATATCGCATTGAACGGCCCGTCTACCTTTGCGATCAGATAGTCTTTCGGCAGCATTGTCGGATGAACCCTGAGTTCAATAGCGCCATCCGCCTCCTTTGTGATGGCGAGCAGCTTTACCTTATATCCGAACTCAGAGGCAAATTCGATATCCTGAGCCGAGAGATTTGAGATCCCTTCGATATGCACGGAATTGTAGGAAAGCGGGATGCCGTATGAAAGGGTCGCAAGGAGCGTAAGCTTGTGTGCGGTGTCAATTCCTTCTATGTCAAAGGTCGGGTCTGCCTCGGCATACCCGAGCTCCTGGGCCTCCTTCAACGCAGCTGAAAACTCAACATGTTCATCGGTCATTTTTGAAAGGATGTAATTGGAGGTGCCGTTGATTATCCCGTATACCGCTCTTATCCTGTTGGCGATGAGCCCTTCTTTCAGGACCTTGATTATTGGGATGGCCCCTGCGACGGATGCTTCAAATCCCACCTCGACTCCGGCTTTTCGCGCTGCAGCAAAAATATCCGCACCTTCAGTCGCAAGCAGGGCCTTATTGGCGGTCACGACATGCTTGCCTTTTTGGATCGCCTTCAGGATGAAATCCTTTGCCGGTCTGATTCCGCCTATCAGCTCGACCACTATTTGGATATCCGGGTCATTGAAAAGCTCATTTACCTCAGTCGTGAGTACGCCTTTCGGGATTTTTATCCCCCTGTCCCGTTTGATATCAAGGTCAGCAATTTTTTTCAGGTTAAGCGGGAATCCCAGCCGCTCCTTCAGTATGTCCTTATTTTCGATGAGTATTTTTGCCGTACCGCTGCCAACAATCCCGAACCCTATGATTCCGACATTGATCATTTTCGCATACCTTTCTCAGCCTTTGCGAGGCCTGTCTTGTTCTGTGCCTGTGTTTTTCAGAAGAAGTTCCTGCGACGTTATCACCGTTTCGCCAACCACGATTCCCGGAGACATCGCATCTCCTGCTTCCCGTATGAGACGCGTGGTGAATGCAGGCGACCCCGTATGTTTGCACCGGTCCGCGAACCGGTTTTGTGCCGTGTTATTATTATACATCTCTTCTGCATTCATTGAACTTCTCACCAACGGCCCGGAGGCTGCATAGTTGAAGCCCATGGAAAGGGCGGTTATCCGAAGCTGCTCAAAGAAATCAGGACTGATATATTTGCTCACGGGAAGGTTTGCGCGTGCAGGCCGGAGATACTGTCCCATAGTGATGATGTCGCAGCCAACATCCCTCAGGTCTCTCAGCGTGCTGATAATCTCATCAGGGGTTTCCCCGAGCCCGAGCATGAACCCGGATTTTGTGGAGATTTGCGGTGCCCTGCATTTTGCATATTCCAGAATCTTCAGTGAGCGCCGGTAATCAGCCAGCGGCCTGACGGACAGGTACAGGCCCTGTACAGTCTCGATATTGTGGTTATAGACATCAGGCTGTGACTGCAGGACTGTGTCAAGACTGCCCAGGTTGCCCTGAAAGTCCGGAGTGAGAACCTCAATGCCGGCATCAGGAAGATATTCCCTTATCGAGGCGACAGTTTCTGCAAAGTGTCCAGCTCCCCCGTCATGCAGATCATCACGTGTCACAGAGGTGATCACCACATGCCTGAGCCTCATCTCCCGTGCAACCAGTGCCACCCTCACGGGCTCTCCCCTGTCAGGGGTATCTGGCGGCGAAGATTCAATAGCACAAAAACCGCAGTGCCTGGTGCATTTCGCACCCAGAATCATGAACGCAGCGGTGGGTTTGGAGAAACATTTCCCTGCATTCGGGCACCGTGCTTCTTCACAGACTGTAGTAACCCCGTACTCCCTCAAGATCCTTTTTGTACGGTGAAGTCCTCCAAGGTGTCCTGCTTTTATCCAATCCGGGAGTCTCACATCAAGCTCCAAAGCTGCGTATTACACCGGCAATGAGGGATAATAATGCTGTCGCGCTCTATCAACGATGCTAGTCATTAAAAATAAAAGAAATGCCGAACTTTGTCAAATACCGGGGCATTGCACGCGGTGTTCTCCCGTACTTTTTTCTTGTGAAGTTCCTTTTTCAAATGGTATTCTGTTTTTATAATACAGGCTAATTGTCTTTGTATCCGGCATGACCTGATTGTCTCCCGGTAAGGGGGAAAAGAATCTACACGATAAAGGATGAGAATATGTTGAATTTAAGAATAAAGCGGCGGTTACCCTACAGACCGACGGAAAGAATGAACGTCGTAAGTTATCCGATCCGGGATATCGTAATGGAGGCAAAGCGGGAGGAGGCGAGGGGCAGGAAAATGATTTACCTGAACATCGGCGATCCTCCCCAGTATGGCTTCAAGCCGTTCCGGGTGATCGCTGACCGGGTGAAGACCGCACTTGATGAAAATTGCCAGGGCTATGCCCCGTCCGAAGGCGACGAACAACTGAGGAAGAATGTGGCAAAGATCGAGAGATGCAAGCCCGAGGATGTTTTTGTTGTGGCGGGACTGACCGAGGGAATAGACTTTTTTTTCCATTCGTTCATCGGATTCGGTGAAAAGGTGCTTCTTCCAAACCCTGCATATCCGCTTTACATCAGCAAGGCAAAGCAGTTTGAAGGTGACACGGTATTCTACCGGCACGATGCGCATGGACAGATAGATGTTGCCAACCTTTCCAGGAAGATCGAGAATGCCAAGGCGATAATAATAATCAACCCGAATAACCCGCTGGGAGCAGTCTACTCCGAACAGAACCTGGCAGAGGTTGTGCATCTCTGCGCTGAATACGATGTCCCGATATTCTACGACGGCTCCTACGATCAGCTCACGCTCGAAGGCAGGCAGATCGACTTCAGGAAGATTGCGGGCAAACGGGTGCCATATGTATATGGGAGTTCACTGTCCAAGGATTTTAATTATCCCGGAGCACGGATAGGATGGGTAGCATTCCACGGAGACAAATGGGAATATGTCAAGAATGCGTTCTTTCTCCTGTGCAACCAGCGACTTTCAGTGAACTGGGAGTATCAGAAGGCTGCTGCCGCAGCTATTGCGGACCGGACATATCCTTCCTACATCGCGAATATGCGCAGGGACCTTATAGAGCGAAGGGATGCCTTCATTAAAGTTGCCAGAAAACTGCCGCTTTCATTCCCTGTGCCGAAAGGCGCTTTCTATGCATTCATTAGAATAGAGACACAGACATGGAAGAAGGACATGGACTTCGTACGGGCTGCGCTGAAGGAAGGGGTGGTCTTTGTGCCCGGGTCAGGATTTGGCAGGCAGGAGGACGGAGTGTATTTCAGAACCACGTTTCTCCCCGCTCCGGAGATAATAGAAGAGGCGTTCGAAAAAATCAGCCGCATACTGTGAGATATTATATCCCGGGTTTTCAGTAATTCAGGGGCAGTTTCTGCAAGAGGCCATATCGCGAGAAATCGTATCCTTATTCCCTTTGGCTTTGGCTACGCAGGTGATGAAGGAGGTTATTTTGCAGGCATATAAAGAAGGGCAGGAACTGAATGCAAACGTATAAACGTTATATTACAAAGGGAGAAACCATGCAGAAAAGACTTTTTATCACAATATTTCTGGTCATTTTTATTTGGGGAGGTGTTGCCTTTGGGTCGGACAGTTGTCCTGACGTAACAGGTCTTTGGGAAACTACCTATAAGCATGTTAGATATGACCCTCCAGGGTTACCATCGTTTGGAAGTACGCCGGTGCTCCCTTTGGCTATTCATGCACAGGATGGATGTTCTTTTTATGGATCATTTCTCAATGAATTTATTATTGTTGTTGGCGTATTAAGAAAACTTTCTTTGACTCAGTATGCAGTGACCATGCAGATTGTTTCTGATGAAATGCAGCAATTTACAGGGCCTCTGGTAATAGAGGGCACTTTGAACTGTACCACTTCAAGCAGCATCCGTAAGGCATACCCATCAACAACTCAACTGGTCTGTAACACAATGAGCACTTCTTTCCATGGCTACTATAGGAATCCCCTTGATCCATCGGACTTCACGAGCGTTGCAGGAAACATGAACTTTTCCAAGCAGTAACTTCGTATTTGTGAGATTATGGGGCAGGATTCAGTCCTGCCCCATTGTGTTTGCACGCTGCATCTCAACGGGAAAAGGAATGCGCCTGCAGTGCTAACCTTTGCGTTCTTTTCCCTTTGCCTCGTCCCACAACCTGTCCATTTCTTCGAGGGTCATATCCGCCAGTTCCATGCCCTGTTCTGCAGCCTTCATTTCGATGTAGCGGAAGCGGCGGATGAATTTGCTGATGGTTTTCCGGTGGGCATCCTCCGGGTTGATTTTCATGAACCTGGAAAGATTCACGAGCATGAAGAAAATATCTCCCAGTTCATCTTCCATCTCTTCCCGCTTCCCGGATCGAAGGGCTGCCTTCAGCTCGTTCATCTCCTCATCGACTTTCTTCAGGACGTCTTCGACCTTTTCCCAGTCGAACCCCGCCTGTGCCGCCCTTTTCTGAAGTCTATGCGCCCTGAGCAGGGAAGACATCGCTGACGGAACCCCTTCGAGGATTGAGTCTCGGAGCTTGCCCTCCTTTTTTTTCAGCACCTCCCATTGCTGTATAAGCTCTTCGGGAGTCCCGCATTCGGCATCTCCGAAGACATGCGGATGCCGTGAGATCATCTTGGTCCCGATATGTTCTATGACATCCGGGAAGCTGAACTCACCCTGCTCTTTGCCCAGCTGGCACTGAAAGACTATCTGGAAAAGGAGATCCCCGAGTTCTTCCTTGATCTTTTCGGGATTGTTTTCCTCAATCGCTTCAATGAGTTCGTATGCTTCTTCGATGATATACGGCTTGAGGGTTTCCCTGGTCTGCTTTTTGTCCCACGGGCAGCCTTTTTCGTCCCTCAGCCTCTGCATGATGGTTAGCAAATCCTGAAAATCCATTGCGTTGTTCACAGTAATTGCCCCCTCTCAATCACTCTTTTCACTCAACCCCGCAGGAGTATCTTCCCCTTATTATATTTAAGGAGGACAGGAGAGGAGCGCTGAACTCATTTCTCTTTTCTCCTGAAGTAAACACAACCGGACATCGCGATCAGGAATAAGGTTAACACAAAGATGATTACCGGAGAAAGCTGCAGGTATACCACTTTCTCGATATAATGGATAATAAACGATCCTGTATAGGCAAGAGCCGGATCATGCCTTTGTCTCAGCCATAATTCGAGGTGAGTCAGGGGACAGTACCATCCGAATATCTGCATGATCACTGCGAACCCCAGTCCGCTGATATGGAAGATCCTGATGGGGCGATACCTTTTTCCGGGAAACGCGCCAAAGATCAGAAACACTATCCAGAGAAAATGCATAAGGACCACAAGGTCTGCCGTGTACCTGTATATCATCATACGATATCAAGGAGTATTTCCCTTTCCTCCATGTCGATCTTATCGATCCTTACTCTCAATTCCCGTCCTATGCTGAAAGAACGTCTTGTATGTCTTCCGACAAGACTCATGCGCTGTTCGTCGAACTGGTAGAAATCATCAGTCAAACAGGATACATGGAGGAATCCCTCCACATAGAAATCCTTCAGCCTGACCTTCAGGCCATAAGGGGTGACATTCACTACACGGGCATCAAATTCCTCACCCACCCTGTCTTTCATAAACCATGCCCTCATGGCATCGATAACTTCCCTCTCGGCCTTGTCAGCAATCCGTTCCATATGTGAAGAGTGAAATGCGATATCCGGCAGGAGACTGTCAAGTTCCTTCAGGCGTTTTTCCGGGAGGCTTTTCTGTGTCAGTGTTTCCCTCAGTATGCGGTGAACGACCAGGTCGGGATAGCGCCGTATCGGAGAGGTGAAATGCGCATAGCATTTTGATGCAAGGCCAAAATGCCCGGCATTGATATTCGAATACCTGGCCTGCTTCAGGCTCCGCAACACAAGATAGTTGATGATCTCTTCTTCCGGTCTTCCCTTCATGCTGTTGAGAATCCCGGGGAAATCCCTTGGATTGAAATGTTTCCGGATTCTGCCGATGAATCTGATTGCTTTCAGGATTTCCCCGAACCGCATAGGGTCCGGCTCCTCGTGAATTCTGTAGATTGCCGGTATCCCGCGGCTTTCGAGGTTTTCAGCCACGGCCTCATTTGCCGCGATCATAAATTCTTCTATGATCATATGGGCGTAGTTCCTTTCTGCACTGAGTATCGCTTCGGGCATCCCCTGCAGATCCAGCAGGACCTCCGGCTCAGGAAGGTCAAAATCGAGACTCCCGCGTTGCAGTCTCCTGTTCCTGAGCACGCTGCACAGTTCTCCCATCAGCTCAAAGCTCTGGAGATGAAGGTCAAATTTCCGGCGTTCAGACACGTCATTATCGATAAGGATTTTTCTCACAGAGGTATAGGTCATCCGCTCATTGCTGATAATGATACTCGGATAGAATTTTGCATCAAGCCTGTTGCCGGATCTGTCAAAATCCATCTCGACCGTAAAGGCGAGTCTTTCTTCCTTCGGTTTCAGGCTGCACAGGTCTTCCGAGAGTTCCTTGGGAAGCATCGGGATTACTCTGTCAGGGAAGTAGATGCTTGTGCCCCGTTTTCTTGCTTCCGTGTCAATTGCAGAGTTCCAGCCGACATAGAATCCGACATCGGCGATATGCACGAAAAGGGTATACCCGTGTTTTGATACAAGGATCGATATGGCGTCATCAAAATCCTTTGCGCGTTCGCCGTCGATCGTAACGGTCTGCAGTGAACGCAGATCCTTCCTCCTCTGCGGCCTCTGTCCCGTTTCAGTAGCGGCCTGCCGTGAGATGAGAAGCGCCTCTTCGTGCACACTGCCCGGAAACCTTCTCGGAAGGTTGAATTCATCGATAATTGATTCAACCTCGGCCTTTGGATCTGCCGGTTTTTCCAGGATCTTTAAAATTCTCCCGGTCGGCGGTTTTCTGTCAGTGGGATATTCCGTTATCTCGGCAATCACTATTTCACCGTTTCGGGCGCCCCCGCTGTCTTTTCGTGCGACAGGGATGTCAAAATGCAGCGACCTGTCCTTGGGTTTCACGTAAAGGGCTGTGCCTGTCACTTCAACCCTGCCTGCGATTTTCGTGTTCGCCCTTTCGAGTATTCTTATTATCCTTCCCTCACGCCTTTTCCAGTTTTCGATGCGCACGAGCACCCTGTCATTCTGCATCGCTCCTGATGTCGCCCGTGCAGGGATGAATATATCCCGCTCGCCGGGTTTTTCCATGATCACGAACCCGTACCCGTCCTTGTGGGGATCAAAATACCCGCTCGCGAGGCTCATGTCTTCTGAAGGACCATACAGTCCTTTTCTGGTCAGAACAATATCTCCGGTACGGACCAGACCCCTGAGAATCCGTTTGAGAGCCCTTGCTTCCTTATGATTCAGACCCATCAGCGTGACGAGGTCCCGGAAGCTGAGAGGCTTTCTCGTTTTTTCCCTGAAGAATGCAAGAACCGACTCTTTATTCATTGTGCACACCCTCTTTCCTCATACGGGTTCCTATGACTTCTCTGCATCCCTGTTTTTCATGGCTAATATGATGTTATTATAATATTTATAGCTGCAGTTTGTTTCTCTACTTGCATTTGCAGAGTTCTTATACCTATAATTGACAGTTTTAGGCAATTGTGATACTTTGAATAATACACGGAATGTCTGATAAAGCATCCATAATCAAGGAAGCCCAGAAGTATCTTGCCCGCGGACAGATAGATAAGGCTATCGCCGAATGGGAGAAACTTGCCAAAGAGAATCCCGAAGGCAATACATTCAACATGATCGGCGACCTCTATCTGAAAAAAGGCGGCAGGACTGATGCGATTGATTCATATCACAGGGCAGCAGTGCTTTTCCAGCAGGAGGGGTTTTCGTTAAAGGCGTTGGCCCTGTATAAGAAGATACTGAATTTCAACCCCTCGGATTCCACTGCGTTGTATGTCCTCGGAGAGCTGAATGAAGCCAAGGGCCTGACTACAGATGCCATTAAGTTCTATCTTGCATCCGCGGACAGTCTTGCAAAGGAAGGCAAGAAGGAAAAACTTCTGGAGGTGTATGCAAAGATAGTCGATATTTCTCCCTCCAACATCCCCCTCAGAAGCAAGATTGCAGAGATATATACAAAGGAAGGTCTTGCTGCGGAAGCGGCCAAGGAGTTTTTCCAGATCGCACGGCTCTATTCCGAAAAAGGGGAGAGCGAAAAAGCGATTGAATTCTTCCTCAGGGGGCTGAATAACCAGCCTGTAAACAGGGAAGCAATCCTTGATCTGAACGAACTGTACGAGAAGACAGGAAAGCTGAATCTGGCAATCGAGCAGATGAAAGAGGCCGCGAGCCTTTTCCCTGAGGATACAGAGATTCTCCTCAGGTCTGCGGAAATCCATATCATGGTTCAGAGGTTTCAGGATGCACGGGAGTATCTCAGGCAGGTAACCGGATATGAACCCGGGAATATCAGGGCAAGAAGGCTCCTCGGAGACGTATATATCAAGGAAGGGAACAAAGAACTCGCATGGGCTGAATATCACAGTGTTCTCGATGAGATGCTGCTTGAGGAAAATTATGACGATGCAATCAGGCTCCTTGAGACCTTCAAGGATATCGACCCGGTTGAAACAGGGAAAAGGCTTGTTTCTCTGTATATCCAGATCGGGGATTTCCTCAAGGTGATTGAGGAGCTTACTTCCCTCGGGGATCTCTACATCTCAAACGGCAAACAGAGAGAAGCGCTGAACTGTTTCAGGGAAGCGCTGAAAATGAACCCGGACGACGATCATCTCAAGGAAAGAGTCATTGAACTTGAGAAGGAAGTCGGGAAAGAACATATTGTAATCGGTGCGGAAAAAACCATTGAGGAGGTTATCATAGAGGCAGATATATACCTCAGGTACGGACTCTATGATAATGCAAGGGAGCTCCTCGAAGCATTTGTACAGAAGGAGCCTGAAAACAGCGACCTGCATCTACGGCTGAAATCCCTGCATGTTGATACCGGCGACAGGGAGCAGGCTGTCTCCGAATGCCTTATCCTGCATGAGTTGTACAAAAAACAGGGTGAATCTGCAAGCAGCGAACAGATTATCAGGGAGGCCATCGAAATAAACCCGGATGACCCGAGGCTCGCGGCGTTTGCCGGTGCGGCTGCTCCCGAAGAGGGTGCTGCTGTGCTCCCTGAAGCCCCCTCAATAGAAGATTACAGCGAAGAGCTGTCCGAAGCTGATTTTTATGCAAGGCAGGGATTGACGGACGAGGCCAGGGAGGTATTGGAGAGGCTGCAGAGCATGTTTCCCGAGCACGAGGAAATCAACCGGAGGCTTGGATTGCTAGGACAGATTGGAGAGACTGAAGAGAAGATCGAATTTGATCAGGGGATTGAAAAAGAACCATTGCTTGCAGAAGGTGAGGCGCTTGAAGTTGAGGAGATATCCGAGCCCCCCCTTGACAGCGATGTCATGGATATCTTCAATGAGTTCAAGAAAGGACTGGAGAAAGAGCTTGAAGATGAGGACTTTGAAACTCATTATAATCTCGGGATCGCATATAAGGAAATGGGCCTTATCGATGATGCGATAAGGGAATTCCAGACATCACGCAAGGACCCGAAGAGATTTCTCCATTCTTCAAACATGCTCGGCATATGCTACATCGAAAAAGGCGTGTGCCCGCTTGCAATAGATGTGCTGAAGGACGCCATTGCTAAGATGGAGGACCGCGGCGAATCATACTGGGCGATGAAATACGATCTTGCAGAAGCCTACGAAAAGAACGGGAACCTGAAGGAATCTCTTGATCTTTATACAGAGATCTACGGCTGGAATTCGAAATTCCGCGCTGTTTCTGACAAGATAACCCAGTTGCAGCCAAGGATCGCCGATGGCACCGATCAAAAGAAAACCAAGGAAAGAAAGGACCGGGTATCTTATCTTTAGCTGGCAGGCTGAAAACCGGTGCCCGGTATTAGTCTATGGACTATCTGGAATATTATGGCTTAAAGGAACATCCATTCTCTAACGTGGTTGACAGCAGATTTTACTACAACAGTCCCCTGCATGCGGATGCACTCGTGAAACTCAGATATGCGGTGGACACAAGAAAAGGGCTTGCAGTGGTCATCGGGGGAATCGGCACAGGCAAGACAACGCTTGCGAGGCGGTTCCTTGAGGAACTTGACGAGAGTAATTACGAGGCAGCCCTCCTGGTAGTCGTGCATTCCAGTGTCAGTTCCGAATGGCTGTTCAAGAAATTTGCGATGCAGTTAGGGGTCAAAGACGCCAAGGATGACAAAGTTGAACTTCTCACCCAGATCTACAGGAGACTGTACGAGATTATCGAGGAAGACAAAAAGGCTGTGGTGATGATAGACGAAGTCCAGATGCTCAATTCGAGGGAAATCATGGAGGAGTTCCGGGGCCTTCTGAATATGGAGTCGCCCGATGGCAAGATGCTGAACATCATTTTTTTCGGTCTGTCGGAGCTTGAGGACGTCCTGAGCCTTGATGAGCCGCTCAAGCAGAGAGTTGCGATTAAGGTCAAGCTGAAGGAATTTTCCGACAAGGATACGAGGGATTATATCAGACACCGTCTTTCTGTCGCCGGTTGCCGCAAGGAAGTTTTTTCGGAGGAGGCGGTAGAATCGATCTACCGGTTTACCAACGGCACACCACGGCTTATCAACACCGTGTGCGATAACGCCCTGCTTGAAGGATATCTCGCAAAAGCTTCCGTTATTGAAAGGGATACCATAAAGACTGTTGCGGTCGATCTCGGGTTAAGCATCAGGGATGAATGACATGTTTCTGATCTTGAGCGTCACCGCATACCTGGAAAGTTCTATCCTGATCTTCGACGGATACCAGACGTTGCCGGTTTTTTCCGGATTCGCATAAAAGATATTGAGTTCCCGCCCGTCTTCCAGGGCAATGACCTGTTTCATGGGGAACGCGGTCTTTCTTTCCAGCCAGAGCATCCTTGTGAGGTTCCTGAGAAGAAACTCTCCTTCTGTTTCTTCTACCTGAAAATCATTCATATCCCACCAGAAAAGGCAGTTTCTCAGACCACTCGTAAGAATCGTTCCCTTGTTCCTGTCTATCGCAGGATTCGATCTGATGATGCCATCCCGTGACGTCATTTCAAAGGCAAGAAAACCGAATGAATACACCCTCATGACCATATCGCCGTTCCTCGATATGTTTAATGCGCCTTCTCCTCTTATTTCTGCATCCGGTTTTTCAAAAGTGATGGAAAATACCGTATCAATCGATTTAATGCTGTTTTTTGAAGAGAGGAATTCCCGTATGTCGGCTCCCTCATACACAGGCAATTCGACCCGCTTTGGAGCGCACGAGCACGAGAAAAAGATGACACTAATCAAAAGCAGTTTTAAGACATTCCTCAACATTCCTTACTCCTTTTATCTCCAGTCCGAAAGTATTCTTTATTTTCTCCGCGTTTCCGAAGGGCATGACAGCCTGCCTGAAGCCGATTTTGGCGGCTTCCCGTATCCTGGTTTCTGCCTGTGCAACTGCCCGTATCTCCCCGGAGAGCCCCACCTCCCCGAAGACAAAGACTTTCGGGTGAAGGGGGACGTCTCTCAGCGAAGAGGCGATGGTGACGATGATGCCGAGATCGACCGCAGGCTCGACTAACCTGAGGCCGCCGACGACGTTCACAAAAATATCCATTCCCCCCAGAAGGAGGCCGGCCTTTTTTTCCAGCACCGCTGCCAGAAGGTTTACGCGGTTGAAGTCGACGCCTATGGTCGTCCTGCGGGGCATCCCGAAGCTGGTCTGTGAAACCAGAGCCTGCAGCTCGACCATCAGGGGCCGTGTCCCTTCAATACTTGCAACAACAGTTGAACCCGGCACATTGATCGGACGTTCGAGAAGGAAAAGCTCGGAAGGGTTTTCGACTTCGAGCAATCCGGAATCCGACATCTCGAATATCCCTATCTCATTGGTCGAGCCGAACCGGTTTTTCACCGTTCTCAGGATCCGGTACGCGTGTCCCCTGTCCCCTTCAAAATATAGCACGGTATCCACAATGTGTTCGAGTACGCGCGGGCCGGCAATCGCCCCTTCTTTTGTCACATGTCCGATGAGGAAAACCGGGACACCGGACTTTTTTGCATACAGCATCAGTTTTGCAGCAGATTCCCGCACCTGGCTCACGGAGCCCGGCGCAGAGACCAGTTCATCCGTATATACCGTCTGCACGGAATCCACGACCATGGTCTTCGGGCTGAGTTTTGATGCGATACTGATGATATTTTCGAGTGAAGTCTCCGGAAGAAGGATGATTTCCTCTGAACTGACGGATAACCTCTCAGCCCGTATCTTGATCTGTTCGGGGGATTCCTCTCCTGATACATACATGACCTTGCCGTATGTCCCTGAAATTCCGGAGAGGGCCTGCAGAAGTAAAGTGGATTTGCCGATGCCCGGGTCCCCACCGACGAGTATCACAGACCCTCCTACAACCCCTCCTCCCAGAACCCTGTCGAGTTCCATGATGCCGGTAGATATCCTCTGCTCCTGTCCGCCTTTGATCGAACTGAGGGGCCGGGGTTCTGCTTTCGCAAAATTTCCTGCAACCGAAGAACGTCGGGAACCCGGTTCCTTCTTTTCCTCTGCAAAGCTGTTCCATGCCCCGCAGTCAGGGCATTTGCCGAGCCATTTGGGGCTTGCATGGCCGCAGACCTGGCACTGAAAAAAAGTTTTTGTCTTCTGCATCTTCACACGTTCATCGGATGCTCCCGGCAGGGTTTTGTTTCGGATTGAGTATCTGCAGCATTCTCTGCCAGGAGCTATCAGCGGTTCGAAACATATTCAGGAATTGTCTTCTTCTGCCAGATAATCCTTGAGCTTCTCCTGAAGAGATTCAGGCCATACCTCGTCATACAGAAACGCATCTACTTCAGCTTTTGTGAGTGTCTGCTTGATATCAAGTGGCATGCTCCTGAGTACCTGCATTTTCACGGGGTCAGGTTTTCTTCTATTCTCCATACAACCTCCTTCGATATCCATATTATAATATTCAGAAGAGAAATGTTGTATGTTTATGTTGCTGGGCGAATGTACCGTTCTGACAGGTTCCGGAGAAGTGCAGAAGAACACGGGTCCTGTTGCCTCATAATAAAATGTTACCGAAGGATCGCTGACTCAGCGAGAGATTTTGTAGCATAGAGGAAGATTTTTTTCAGTTTATCTTCCAATGCCTTTCTCAGATGAAATGGGTTCAGGTTT
>JBFMCL010000030.1 GCA_040754395.1 Nitrospirota bacterium
GGTATTCTTGATCTGTCTTTTTCTTTCGCAAAGCCTGCTCCTTTCTTCTTGGTGATGAGGGTTACCAATTATAAAGGTTCAGGCTTTTTTTTCGTATTAAATCCTTCCGCAACAGAAACTAGGTAATTTGATTATCGCCGGTCTATCTGGTTCCTCAATTCCGATTTTCATGAAAGCAATAGGGCTCGATCCAGCTCAATGCTCCAGTATCATATTGACAACAACGACTGATGTAATGGGTTTTTTTGCTTTCTTGGGTTTTGCAGTACTATTCCAGAATTATCTCATGTGAAGCAGGAACGTGCAGGAAACCTCTAAATCCTTGCTTTAATTGGCGGTCCCAACGGGAGTCGAACCCGTGTTTTAGCCTTGAGAGTATCGAAGTATTCCTTATAATTAAATAGGTTATAAACATCGCACTACAAAACTACTGCACTTACAGAGAGCTAAAAATCTGTTATCTTATTCTTTCTGTTAAGATTTGTACACGCGTTCAGGCTTAGCAATCTTGTATTCTCACAGTAACAAATGCGCCTGACGGTACTGGTCATGCTAATAAGTACAAACGGAATCTATCGTTTTATGTCGCTCAATGGCTGGTGAGGTTATACGGACTATTTTGTGTTAAAGCCTAAAATTGTAAGATTTCAGAATAGTCTATCCGAAGGAATTGTCACCATGCCCTATCTATCTCCTTTTATCTTACCGCCATATTTTAAATAGAAGTCAAAGTAATCTTCTAAGAATTTTTGACGATTCTCGATGGCATATTTTTCAACCGCAGCCTGAGAAATGTACGTCTGAAACTTTAACAAGTCCCGATATCTTGTTTCAATATCGATGCCTTTTTCAACCTGGCTCTTTAATCTCTTCAAAAATTCGCTCAAAAATTTCAAAAATGATCTTATATTTCGTTCATTGCCACTCTGAATTAGATCGTTTAAAAAGAAAAAAACAGTAACACCTATCGCCCTATTCTTCAGAACAATCGCGCTGTTTTCCAGATAGCGGTATACCTCATCGAGGCTTTCCTTTAGAAGAGTGGCCACTTTCTTGTCTTCTGCGGTAAACCTCAGATTCTTCTTGAAAAAATCTTGCAAGTCTACAAACCTAGCTCTTCCATATGAATTATCTTTGTTAAGCGAAAAGAAATTTAAGGCAATTTGCGCTGCAGTAAGTTCTTTTGAAAACCTTTTCTTCGGGATACGAAGAAAATCAAAATATTCATGTTTGCCTAATTTCTTGAAAACAAATTCTTTCATATCCCCTACCATTGCATTCAATTTCTCTCCAGCATTTAAAGGAGCACCTAGCTGAAGTCTTAAAAACATCAAATTTAATTCTTCCTCATCTTTATCGATGTCAGTAATTTCTATCACATTAAAAATATAGTTCAGGAGTTTCTCCTTGTGTTGCCGCTTATTCAAGAAGTCCTCCCATGTCTTGTTGTCGTATGCGCTAAGTATGCTTCCTCCCAACAATTCATCTGAGCTCTTAAATACAAACTTATTATCGTATTTGTTATGGTCGTCCTCGTTCTCCTCCTTACCCTCATTGAGTCCAAGGAAAGAAAGAATTGCATTAATTCGTTGGCGTCCATCTATACATTCATAAATTCCATCATCACGCTTATGTAAATAAATGCTCGCAATGTCAAAATTCCGAAGAATAGAGTCAATGAGCTTTCGTTTCTTATCGAGATCCCACACCGTAGGCTCCCGTTGAAATTCAGGGAACTCTATCGCCTTATATCTTCGTTGGAGGTCTTCTATTGACCATTCAGCATTTTTCTTTTTCATGTTTTATAGTAAAAATTATGGACAATATTTTGAGGTGGTGTTTTTATATCCAATTTGAAGCGATCTATCAGATAGCCGATTTTTGCATCCAACCACTCTTGAAACGGATTTGTCTTGTCTTTATCAAGAAATTTAGCAGTGATCTCAGCAATTAGTTCGCCGGGAGATGCTGAAGGAAAGAACTTTTTATAGTAGTATAAAATTTCGGGCATATCTATCAAAGACTGAAAATCCAAATATTCATAATTATGGGTTATGGCCGTCGCTACTGATGGATAATCGATTATTTCAATCTTGATCATTTTCCCCGTATGATTAAACCGCTGAACTGTATACAATATTGGAATTAATCCCCAATCATTTCTACTGAGCGAGCATCCAATAATCCTCAGTATATCACACCGCATCAAAATTTCTGAGGCCTGTCCCCATAAAAGATTGAAGGGGTAATTGTCCTTCTTCTTTTCTACACCCGGCGGAATCCAGAGCGAATCTGAAGATTTTGTTGCAGTCATGCTTTTTACCGTAACAGGTCGTGTATTTTGCCAATTAAAAGAACCATGCAGTTTCAAAATTTTTATAGCCTTCGTGCGTGGCCTTGATGTGTCTAAATGCAACGAGTAATCGATGGCAAACCCCAAAGGCGCTTTTATTGTTCTTTCAAGAATATCCTCATAATTAAGAGTAATAAAGCATAATAACTCTTCATCGAAGCTGTTCACGTTATTGTGCAGATCAATTAAAACCGTATACAAATTCTTGGCAGGCAATTTCTTCAATTCCGGGCTACTCCTTATGATATCAACGATTGCGTTTCTATAGTATTCTCTAATTATTTCAGAGGCAAAATAGTGATGCTGAGATTCCAGCACTGATATTAAATGTTCAATATCTTGTACTGTAATTAACTCACTCCATATCTTATCACTCAGCCGTTTCGAAGGGTATTTGCGGTGGTTGCGCGCCATTCTTTCCTGAATGTCTTTCGTAAGAAGGCTAAGGGTAGGACTAATCGATTTAAGCACGGCGTGTGTTGCGCCCGCACCAAATAAATAAACCACTTTTTTCTTATCACGTCTATTAACCATAGACTACTTTCTCCAAACAATCAAACTTTCGCGGGCTGGCTCACGCTTGTGCCTCGACATTTGCTGGGAGCTATTGCCACGATATCGCAAGACATAGATGCCTTTCAGGCTTAATCCAATCTGTTCACCGATTTCAGCCAATATTTTATCTACAGAAATCATGAGACCGGAGAAACGCACATTACTAACAACGAGTCCGATATGGCCTCCAAGCTTCAAAACACTCGACATTTCTTTCAGAGATAGGAACATATCCTCGAAATATCCAATAATTGTTGCAATAATTCTAGGGTTATTCATCTTACGGTTATATAATTCATTTACCGTTTCCTCAAGGATTACAGGCCTCACATAGCCGACCGCTTTATATTTTTCCTTAGCTTCAACATGCGACCTCAAAGTCTCATACCGGAGTTTTTTGAGGGTATCATTATCCTTTATGAACCCGACCAGTAATTCAAGCTCATATATCCTCGTATAGTCGTGTCTATTTGGATATGGTGGAGAAGTCAAAATGGCATCATACTCATGAGCTTTTACTTCATTGGGAAGTCCCCTTGCGTCACCAATTACTGCTATAGATTGAGCGTCTGTGTATTTGAAATGCGATAGAGAGTCTATATATTTTTCTGACGACTCAATAAACATTTTCTTAAATACTGCAATAGGAACTCTTCTCTGTCCCGTAATGCGGAGGAATCCACCGGCTTTCTTTGCTTTACTCGCATTATCAAGAACACTAAGCAAACAAAAAAGAAAGAAATCTTTCTCTGGAGATGACAAAAGATTAATTGAGTCTCGTAATGAAAACATGTATTTCAACGTGTCATTTGAAAATGATTTCATAAGAATGGCAACATCCGGAATATTTACTCTGGGGTTAACCGCATGTGAAATTTTGCTGATGGTTCTTTTAAGTTTATCCCCATTAAATGTTTTAGTTAGAGTATTCGCCAAGAAAACAGAAAAAGGAGAAATATCTACGCCCACTGAATTATATCCATCCATTCTTGCTTTGATAAGAGTGGTGCCTCCACCGCTATAGATGTCGAGCACCTTATCTCCTTTAGTCAGTCCGAAAGAATCAAAGATCTTCGAAACCAGTTCACTGCCAAATCGATGCTTAAATGCATACCAGTTGAAAGGGGCAGCATTCCTGTCAGACAGTGGAGAAACAAACTTACCCCATTCTAATTTTTCGACTATTTCCATATCATATTATGTGAGCATCACATTTTTGATTACAATTTCCTTGTTGCTTCTAGTTTGCCTGAATTATATCACATGGATATGTTCTATGTCTCGGGGCAAGCCAGTTGACAGGAATAATAAGGGATTTTCAAGGAAGATATCGAGAAACATGCACGGACTCCTGAGTGCAACAGATATCTTTGGAATTCATCACCTATGGCGAGAAGTACGCACTGCTGGTTATCAGGTGAACCGCTTACACCTTGCAATTCCTAATTGTCGTATGGGATATTGGAAGTATTTTTTTTAGCATCTTGAACACCAATCGTATATTTCAGCCAATAACAGTGCTGAGTCAATTTATCAAAAACAATTGGTTACATTTTTTACTGCAAAAGTACTGCAATTCAACACTTATTAACAACACTTTCAGCCACTTATAGCCATTTTCAGCCATAATTGCTAATTTTGAAGAATGCCCGCAGAACGGCTCCCGGCAAGGTAAAACCATAGAATTTAAAAGAATTTTTATTGGCGGTCCCAACGGGATTCGAACCCGTGTTTTAGCCTTGAGAGGGCCACGTCCTAGGCCTCTAGACGATGGGACCAGCAACTACAGTAAACAGTTAATAGTGATTAGTGAATAGCTGTGAGAAAAGGAACTTCCGATATTTCGTTTTTACTGTTCACTTTGTACTATTCACTGATAACTGTCTTTTTGGCTGGGGAGAGAGGATTCGAACCCCTGTAAGCAGATCCAGAGTCTGCCGTCCTGCCACTGGACGACTCCCCACCAGGATTTTCAAGGTTTGTATTATACCATATCACAAAATTTCCGGGCCCTTCAACAATAGCTGCAATCCAAATGACGATCATGGCACGCTGTGTTCTTGTGCAGATTATTTCCCCCCCGAAGAACCCACGGATTTTCCGACAATCTGACACTTCGATTCCGGCTGATTTCTGCCTGAATGAGGTCTGTCTTTTGTTTTTTTCACGCTCGATATTTTTCGAGAAACACTGCCATTTTCCCGCTGTATACATAGGATTGTCATGGTATTACAGTGGTTGTGTGTTGTTGACTTTAAACGCCAAAAGAAGTATCATTTAATTAAACAGAGAGGATAAAATGTTCGAGAAGTTTACAGAGCGTGGCAGAAAGGTAATCATCTATGCAAAGGAAGAAGCAGAGAAGCGGCAGAATGATTATCTTGGCACAGAGCATCTCCTGCTCGCGGTTCTCAAAGAAGAAGACGGCCTCCCGATAGCAATTCTGAAAAGGATGGGCATAACGCCCGAAGAAGTCCGGCTGGAAGTCGAAAGAAACCTGCCACAGGGCACCAATATCATGACGTTCGGGGATATTCCGTTTACTCCGAGGGCAAAGAAAGTGCTTGAACTTGCCGTTGAGGAAGCGCGGCTTCTCGGCCATAATTATATCGGAAGCGAGCACATCTTCCTCGGCCTGATACGTGAGGAGGAAGGCATAGGCGGCAAGATACTGCGGAGCTTCGGCGCAAACCTTCTTGGAGCACGGCAGCTCACCATTAATTTTTCGATACGGGCTCACTCGAACGTCAAGGAAAAACGGAGCACCACTCCTGCGCTCGATGAGTTCGGAAGAGACCTGACTGTCCTCGCAAAAGAGGGAAAGCTGGACCCGGTTATCAGCAGGGAAGATGAGATAGAGCGTCTCGTACAGATACTCGGCAGGAGAATCAAGAACAACCCGGTGATTATCGGCGAGCCGGGCGTCGGAAAAACCGCCATTGTCGAGGGTCTCTCCCAGAAGATTGTCTCGGGGAATATCCCTGACAGCCTACTCGGCAAACGCATCGTATCGCTTGATCTCGGTGCGCTGATCGCCGGCACCAAATACAGGGGTCAGTTCGAGGAAAGACTCAAGATCGTGATGAAAGAGATCGTGCAGTCCGACAATGTCATCCTGTTTATCGATGAACTGCACACCTTAATAGGAGCCGGAGCTGCAGAAGGCTCTGTTGATGCGTCCAGCATGCTCAAGCCTGCCCTCTCCCGCGGGGAGATCCAGTGCATCGGGGCAACAACTCCCGATGAATACAGGAAGCATATAGAGAAAGACGGGGCCCTCGAACGCAGGTTTCAGCCCATCTACATACAGCCGCCGAATGTCGATAACACGATAGACATTCTGAAAGGACTGAAGTCGAGATATGAATCCTTTCATAAGGTCAAGATAAGCGAAACCGCGATAGAGGTTGCCGCCAAGCTTTCGGACAGATACATCTCTGACAGATATCTCCCGGACAAGGCAATTGATGTGATCGATGAGACCGGCTCCAGAATCAAGCTCAAGAAGTACACACCGCCGCAGGAACTGAAAGAGCTTGAAACCGATATTCAGAGATTCTCAAAAGAGAAGAACCTCTACATCAAGCTCCATGATCTTGAAAAAGCATCATCAATCCGTTTGGAGGAAGAGAAGCTCAAACGGCTTCATGAACAGCTCCATAAACAGTGGATCGATAATCTCAATAAGGAGATTCCTGTGGTCAGCGAAGAGGATATCGAGTATACCGTTTCCAAGATGACCGGTATCCCGCTCTCAAAGCTTGAAGAAAAAGAGTCAGAAAAACTGATCAGGATGGAAGACAACCTTCACTTGAGGATAATCGGCCAGGAAGAAGCGATAAAGGCTGTCTCGAAGGCGATCAGAAGGTCGCGGGCCGGCCTGAAATCAAACAAAAAGCCGATCGGCTCGTTCTTTTTCCTCGGACCGACCGGGGTCGGCAAGACCGAACTCGCAAAGGCGCTTGCATGGTTCCTGTTTAACGATGAAAGCTCCCTCGTAAAGATCGATATGTCAGAATACATGGAGCGCTTTAATGTCTCCAGACTGACGGGAGCCCCTCCGGGCTATGTCGGATATGAGGAAGGCGGGCAGCTGACCGAAAAGATCAGGAAAAAGCCTTATTCGGTCGTGCTCTTTGACGAGATAGAAAAGGCACATCCCGATGTCTTCAATATTCTCCTTCAGGTGCTCGATGAAGGGACGCTTACCGACAGTTACGGACGCAAGGTCGATTTCAAAAATACCGTGATCATCATGACCTCCAACCTCGGGGCGCGTCTGATAGAGAAGGCAACTCCCCTCGGTTTCCAGCGGAACATATCGGGGATGATATATGAGAAGATCAAGGAAAACGTGCTGAATGAGCTGAAGAAGACGTTCAACCCGGAATTCCTGAACCGGGTTGATGAGACAGTGGTGTTCCATCCTCTTGAAAAAGAGCATCTGCTGTCAATTATCGACCTGCTTGTTGAAGAGACGAACAGGGTGCTCATCGAACAGCAGGAGCTTATTATTGAAGTGTCTGACGATGTGAAGGAATGGATCATAAAGCATTTCTATCAGCCTACATATGGTGCGCGGCCGATGAGAAGGGCTGTGCAGAAGGTAATCGAGGACCCGCTCTCCGAGGAACTGCTAAGGGGAAGATTCAAAAATATCCACAAGATACAGGTGATCCTCGAAGGTGACTCCCCGGCGTTTATCGAAGCCGAAGAGGCTGTCCCCATCTTTTCCAGCACGAATTAGCATACAGTGAAATACAAGACCCTTATTCTCCTGATACTGCTGATCGCAGGTCTGATAATCGGGTTCATTTCAATAAAGCCCTCCCACGTCACAAAGATAATCACCATCGGAAGCGCTGTTCCCGATTTCGAACTTGTGGACGCAGAGGATAACAGAATCCGTTTGCATGATATGAAAGGGTCCGTCGTGCTGATCAATTTCTGGGCTACGTGGTGTGCCTCATGTATCGAGGAACTTCCGTCTATTGAGAGGCTTTACCGTTATCTTTCTGCAGAGTCACGTTTCAGGGTAGTGACTATTCTTTACCGCGACGATGGCAGCAGAGCCCTGAATTTTATGAAACAGAACGGCCTCACATTCCCTGTCTACGTGAATCCCGACAATTCTGCCGCGAAATATTTCGGCATCACAGGAGTTCCTGAGACATTCCTGATAGATAAGAAGGGGGTTCTGCGGCATAAGGTGATAGGGCCTGCTGAATGGGATGCTCCATACGCGATCGAAAAAATCCAGGCCATTCTTAACGAACCATAACCTTGTTTTTCTGACGATATCCATGGGGAAACTCAGCGCTCCGGAATCAGCAATGCTCTTTGCCGGAACACTGTATGCCGACGCCGCTGCATACCAGCACGCAAAGGAAATTCTTCAAGACAGTTTCGGCAGCACTTTTTTCGAAACTCCCCCCACACCATGGGAGTATTCATCCTATTACCGGGATGAACTCGGATTTCCCGTTATACGACAGTTTATCTTTTTCAACGGGATAATAGATCCGGGCATCCTCGCCGGGGTTAAAATCAGAACCAATGCAATTGAAGCAATGCTTTCCTCTGAAGGGAAAAGGAAAATAAACATTGATCCGGGATACCTGACCCTCTCGAAAGTCGTCCTCGCTTCCACCAAGAACTATGTCCACCGGATCTATCTGGGAAAAGGGATATATGCAGAGGTTACGCTGATTTTCAGGGATAATGCGTTCCGTCCCCATCTTTTCACATACCGTGACTATCAGGACAGGGCATATACGGATATGTTTCGTGCGATGAGGACACGACTGAAAACACTCCTCGATACGCATCCGTAACAAACACGTTCCTGCGCACCTTGTGCGGACGTCAGCGCAGAAGCCCGTCCCGTGGGGACTATTCGCAGCATTGTTCCTGCAAAGGACTCACAGTACAACCAGATTATCCCGGTGTATCGCTTCGTCAGAATATTTGTACCCGAGAATTTTTTCTATTTCTGATGTCTTCCTACCCTTTATCCTGAGAATTTCCGTGGAAGAATAATTGATAAGCCCTTTTGCAACACGGTTCCCTTTTGTGTCCAGGCAAAAGACCGCATCTCCGGTATCGAACGTCCCCTCAACAGAAAGAATGCCTGATGGCAGAAGGCTCTTGCCGCCTTTCAGAATTGCCAGCACGGCACCCTCATCGATCATGATACCTCCTTTTGCCCTGCTGCTGTATGCTATCCAGCCCTTTCTTGAGGACAATTTCTCCTTCCTCGGGATAAATTCGGTGCCCGGACGTTCGCCCCTGCTGAGTGATTTCAGCAGTCCGTCCTTTCTGCCGCTGATGATATGCACCGTAATGCCGTTATTCACTGCGCGTTTTGCTGCAAGCAGCTTCGAATACATCCCCCCCGTGCCTATCACACTTCCTGCGCCTCCGGCTCTTTGTTCGAGTTCCGGCGTTATCTTCTCAACATTCCGTATCAGCCTTGCCCCGGGACTCTGTCTGGGATCTTCAGTATAGAGCCCTTCCACATCCGAAAGGATTATGAGTTTCTCAGCATCCACCAGGCCTGAAACCAGAGAGGCAAGATGGTCGTTGTCCCCGAACTTTATTTCATCAGTCGCAACGGTATCATTTTCATTGATAATTGGAACGACTCTGTAGGAAAGCAGCGTCAGAAGCGTGTTTTTCGAGTTGATGTATCGCTTCCTGTCAGAAAAATCATCCTGTGTAAGGAGCACCTGTGCAACTTTTTTCCTGAACTCCCAGAAGCTCCTTTCATATGCCCACATGAGACTGCTCTGCCCGACTGCGGCAGCCGCCTGTTTCAGTTTTATATCCTTTGGCTTTCCCTTCAGTCCGAGTTTCTTCATTCCGGCGGCAATGGCCCCTGACGAGACAATCACCACCTCATACCCGGCATCCTGGAGCTCAGATACATCCCTTGCTATTGACAGGATTCTCTTTGTGTCAATACCCTCTACGCCTGAGGCAAGTATGTTACTGCCTATCTTCACGACAATTCTCTTCATGTATTCCCTCGTTATTGGGGCGGATATGGGAAATTATACATTGGCAGGGATTCTGTTGTCATCAGGCGGGATACGATAGTGTGTACAAGACCTGGATATGAGGCGCATGTTCGGGACAGGGGGGAGCGTTACTTCCTGATCTCCAAGCACGTCAGCTCCTGCAGGAACGGACGAT
This sequence comes from Nitrospirota bacterium, assembly GCA_040754395.1. Classification (NCBI taxonomy): domain Bacteria; kingdom Pseudomonadati; phylum Nitrospirota; species Nitrospirota bacterium. Next base: position 10,103 of record JBFMCL010000030.1, read on the forward strand.
GAAGCCTCAGAGCACCTTCAGTGCCGCTTCTGTTATCACGGGATCAAACTGTGTATTGTTGCACCTTTTCAGCTCCTGGTATGCGTACTCCTTGCCCGGAGCCGGGCGGTAGGGTCTGTTTGCTGTCATGGAATCAAAAGAATCTGCAACATGAAGTATTCGTGAGCAAAACGGAATTTCCTCGCCTTTGAGCCCATCAGGATACCCTTGTCCGTCAACCCTTTCGTGGTCGTGTCTGATAATGGGTATGATGTCTTTGAGCTGTTTCACTTTTTCGAGCACGGAAACTCCGAGAAGAGGATGCCTCCTGATCACTTCGAACTCTTTTTCTGTCAGTTTCTCCGGTTTGTCAATGAGCTGGTCATACTGAATCTGCCCGATATCGTGCAGAAGCGCGGCCAAGCGCAGTTTTTCCATGTCATCGTTTCCGAGACCCATCTCTTTTGCAATTTTCAGGGAATATGTAGTCACCCGCTGAGAATGTCCCTTGTTCCATGGTCTCCGTTCGTCGCATGCATTTACTACTGCGGTCACAAATCCCATAAAAAGTTTTTCAAGCCTTTTGTATGAGTCGCAGATATCATCGATGATTTCAAGAAAAATCCCTTCATTTTTTTCAGCTTTTTCTGCCCACTGACGGAGATTTCGCTCATTCTCACATAAGGACTCCATTGCATGCCTCTGTCGTGTTATGTCTTCGACGGTTCCTCTGAAATACAGGAAATGATCATTGAGATCCCTGACTGCACGGATGTTTTCCGATATCCATACCCTGCTTCCGTCCTTGCGAAATGCCTGCGACTCAAAACCCGAAACTGCTTCGATCTTTTTTGCCAGTGACAAAACCTTCGGACGCTGGTCAGCCTTCACGTAGAATTTATATTCTTTCCCGTTCAGGCTTTTCAGGAGCTCATCAGGAGAATCGAATCCCAGTATCTGCGCAAAAGCACGGTTTGAGGTAATGTAATGTCCTTCAGGAGCCATAAGATAAATGCCCTCAACTGCATTGTCGAATATCGACCGGTAGATTTCTTCTTTCTTCCGCAAATGCCCGAATTCTATCGCCTTCGACAACTTCGTGAGGAGTTCCTCAGCACTGAACGGCTTCACTATATATTCAAACACATTTATTCCCATGGCCTTAATCGAGGCCTGCATCATACTTTGGTCTGTAATGATAATGCTTGCTACTTCTGGCTTGCCCGACATAGCTGCCCTGAGAAGGGCGATGCCGTCCATGTCAGGCATAACGACGTCAATAAGAAACAGGTCGTAATCATGTGTCTTGAGTGCCTCAAGGACATCTTCCCACATCGAAAAGCTGTCCGCCTGATATCCGGACTTCGCCAGAATCTCGCAAAGAGATTTCAGGAAATCGGCATTGCTGCCGAAGACCATTATGTTTCCAAGGTTATACTTTACCATAGCTCTTTCTCATGTCCTAAGAGAAAAGGATAACAAAACGGGAGCCAAAAAAAAATCATAGAACTTCAATCTTGCCTGTAGTATTTTTACTACAATATTATTCAACCAGTCCATATTGCACCGCATAACGGATGACTTCAGCGATGGAATGCATTCCCATTTTGTCGAGTATACGGGTTTTGTAGGTGCTGATTGTCTGGATACTCAGGGCAAGCTCTTCTGCGATTTCCTTCAGTGTTTTTCCTGAAGCAAACATGCACATGACCTGGTATTCCCGGTCAGAAAGCATCTGATGACGTGGCTTGTCATTATAAGGTTCCAGTTCATAGACCAGCCTTTCGGCGAGTGAGGCATTTACAAATTTGCCACCCTTCGAAATCTTTCTTATCGCTGCAATCAGTTCGTCCGGAGCACTCCCTTTGGTGAGATATCCGGATGCGCCTGCCCTGAAAGACCTGACCGCATATTGCTCCTCAGGATGCACACTCAGCATGAGAATGGGAAGTTTAGGGTTCTTTCTTTTGATCTGTTTGAGGATATCAAGTCCGTTCTTTCCGGGCATCGAGATATCCAGAAGTATCACATCATAATTATTCTCCTCCACCTTCTGTATGGCTGCATAACCGCTTTCCGCCTCGGCAGCAACAAGCATATCCGGTGTTTCCGAGATTATCTCCTTCAACCCTCTCCGCACAATTGCATGATCATCAGCGATAAGTATCCTGATCATAATAGCTGCTCCTCTTTGCACGGGATGCATGCCAGTACCGCAGTCCCCCCTCCCTTCAAGCCTTTGATTCTTACTTCTCCCCCAAGCAGATGGGCACGTTCACGTATACCGATAAGACCGAACGATCTGGTCCGTAACATCTCTTCATCGGTAATGCCTTTTCCGTTGTCAATAACCATCAGTTCTATCCTGTCGCCGGTATGTTCCAGTCTGATCCTTACGTCCGTCGCCTCTGCGTGCCTGGCAACATTCGTCAGCGCCTCTTGAAGAATGCGGTATATTGCCGTAGACCGGTCCTGGTCCAAAAAAATCTCCTCAGGATGTCGTGTCAGTTCGCAGCGAATTCCGGACCGCTTCTCAAATTCCCCTACCTGCCATTCAATCGCATCCGCAAGGCCAAGGTCATCAAGCAGTCCCGGTCTCAGCTCTGCGGATATCCTCTGCACCGTCCTGACAGCATCGTCGATAAGATCAGCCATTGAATTTGTCTTGAGAAGGAGTGCTTTCTGGTCTCCCGGAAGCTTGCTGTTCAGCCATGAGACGTCCAGTTTCAGCGCTGTCAGCATCTGTCCCAGCTCATCGTGTATCTCACGGGCGATGTACATGCGCTCTTTTTCCCTTGCTGACTGGAGATGTGCTGAGAGGTTGCGCAGTTGCTCCCGGGACCTTTTCAACTCCTCTTCTGCGCGTTTCCGTTCTGTGATGTCCTCAATCGTGCCTTCATAAAACAGGGTCTTCCCGGCGGTATCGTGAACAGCGTGGGCGTTTTCAGAAATCCATATCTTTGTACCATCCTTCTGGTATATCTCTGATTCGAATCCGGTGATGCCGCTTTGTTCCTCGATCAAACACACCAGTTCAGTGTAGCGGTCGGAATTGACGTGCACCTGGTTCCCTATGTCTGTGATCCCCCGCACAAGCTCTTCTGTTGTTGCATATCCGAGGATCCTGGCGAGGGCGATGTTGGCTGTGACATATCTCCTTTCGGTGCTCATCTGATAAATGCCACCGACTGCGTTCTCGAATATGGAGCGGTACTTATTTTCAGCCTCCCGCAACCTCCGGACACTCATCGCACGATACAAAATCTGCCTGAGCATCTCAATGTCGAGAGGTTTCAGCACATAATCAAACGCGCCTATCTTCATCGCCTTCACCGCTGATTGTATGGTGCCCCTCCCTGTAACGATTATGCCGATAAGAAACGGATCTATTTCGAGCGCTTCTCTCAGCAGGGTTATTCCATCCATTTCAGGCATCACAAGATCTGTCAGGAGGAGATCGAAACTCTGCCCCTTCATTTCCCTCAGCGCATCCCTGCCCGAAGTATATCCTGCCACAAGATATCCGTACCTGGACAGCAGGTCGCAAACCGGGGTAAGCGAGTCTATATCGTCATCGACTACCATTAAGCGCCCATAGTCTGACATTCTTGTCAATCCCTGCATATATAATATATTATATTAAGCATATGCTTCAAGCTATTATGGAACATTTCTTTTGCAGCCAGCACATCTGCGGAAAAGATGTGCACTTTTTTTGGGCAGCCGATGCAGCAGGAAGCGTTTCTTATCCCCTGCATTTCATGCACGACCACGGAAATTCCTGTATGAAAAACGCGGTTATCATATAGCAAATGATAATTTCATGACAATAACTATTTCCGCACCATGCACTGCCCTGCGTGTTCTGCGGTACCTGATGAACCGGCGTGTTGCTATAATATCTGACAGGGACCATGTACATGAAAGGCAAAAGAAAGAAGAAACCAAAACCTCGCCTTCCGATAGATGCCGTGCTGAAACTCGGAAGCCATCCGGTCACCACCAGAAAAGGCGAGAAAGGATACGACAGAAAGCGCCTGAGCAAGCAAAACCGTAAAATCATAAGAGAAGCAATGCTGAATAAAATTACTGAACAAAACAATTGATATTTTCGGTTTTTTTTGGTAAATTTATAAGGGTTTCGCAAATGGAAGACAGAGAGAAAAAATATGCACTTGAAGCGATACTCTTTCTTTCAGGAGACGTAATCACTGTCTCTTCACTCAAAGACATAATGGAGACCCCGGAGGCCGACATTCAAAGACTTATGGCTGAACTGATTGCAGAATACCACGAGAGAAATACCGGAATGCTTATTGTGGAAATCGCAGGCGGATACCAGATGGTCACAAACCCTGCCTATGCCGAATGGGTCAGAAAATTCAAGAGCACTCATGCATCAAGCAAACTCTCTCTCCCTGCGCTCGAAACTCTTGCGATCATTGCATACAAACAGCCGATTATAAGGGCTGAAATCGAACAGATCAGGGGTGTCAACTCTGACAGTGCTATCAGAACCCTTTATGACAAGCGGCTGATAAAAATTATGGGCCGCAAGGAAGCGCCCGGCAGACCGTTTCTTTATGGTACGACAAGGGATTTCCTCCAGTATTTCGGACTGAAGGATCTTACCGAACTTCCCACGCTGAAAGACCTTATTCGTGAGGAAGCAGCCTGATTTCAGGAGGTAGTATGAAAAAGACAGCGTTGATTGTTTCTGCTGCGATTATGATGCTTTTCCTGCTTGCGGGCATCAGTTATGCCGACAGGACATATGTAATAAAAAAGGGTGACAACCCTTATGATATTGCAAAAAAATTCAAAGTCGATCTGCAGGATCTGATTAAGGCAAACAAACTGGACCCCTCACACCTCAGACCCGGAAGGAAGATAAGAATTCCTTCCGACAACAAAGGGCATACTGCCGGGACCAAAGTGGCAAAAGAGAAAAAGAGCACACAGGTGAATGAAGCGGTCTCAGATCATGCAACAGAAAGACAGGGATTTGCCCATAGCAACGCGCAGTTCCATACAGTTCGCAAGGGCGACACGCTTCTGGCCATTGCAAGGAAACATTCAGTGCCAGTCGACGAACTGAAGGAAATGAATAACATAAGGTCATCCAGGCTGAAAATAGGCCAGAAGATCATCCTCAGGCAGGACGATTCGGAAGATTACACAGTCAGAAAAGGAGATACGGTATGGAGTATCGCAAGAAGATTCGACCGTGATCCGGACGAACTGATGGAAATCAACGGGCTTGAAACCGACTCTCTTCAGGTTGGCCAGAAAATCCTTCTGAAGTCTGCTCAGGACGCAAAAGAACAAAAAGTATATGACGCAATACTTTCGCAGGCCCGCATTAGTGCTCATGAAACAGAAAGATTCTCGCCATCTGAAAAGCTCAATGAAATGAGCATGCAGGACCGTCTCATCCTCTTCGCCAAGAGGCTTCTCGATATCCCCTACCGATTCGGCGGGAACAGTGTCATGGGTATTGACTGTTCCGCTTATGTAAAAAAGGTATACAGTCTAATAGGTGTAGACCTCCCGCGTTCCGCGAGGCAGCAGTTCGAGGAAGGAGAGCCGGTCGATGCAGACAAACTATCGATCGGTGATCTCGTATTCTTCAGAACATATGCATCGTTTCCCTCCCACGTAGGAATCTATCTCGGAAACAACCTTTTCATCCATGCCTCGTCAAAAAGCAAGAAAGTGACGATAGACAGTCTTGATACACCATATTACATCAAGAGGTTTATCGGAGCTAAAAGGCTGCTGGAGGGCGATCAGGCACAAAAGGATTCCGGATCGGACGGATAGCTAATTCTCGAACATCACCTTGCCCATGTCCGAGACATCATAGCCTCCGAGCTCTTTTACGGCGTTCCTGAACTCACTGTCTGCCTTTACAATTCTCAGAAGGCGCTGCAGCAGATCTGTTGCAAAAAACTCCCGGGCAATTGCAAGGTCATATCTCTCCTGCGCCACAGGGATAAAATCCAGGTTTAACGCCCGTGCAGAAGCGAGAATGGCCAGCCCTGTGTCGGCGATTCCAGTCAAAACCGCTGACGCAACTCCCATGTGGGTGTATTCCTCTCTCTCATACCCACTGACATCTCCCGGCTTTATGCCAAGTTCTCTCAGGCACTTGTCTGTAAGGAGCCGTGTTCCCGCGCCCGACTGTCGGTTCACAAACACCACGTCTCCTCTTGTCAGGTCCTCAAAGCCCCTGATATTTTTGGGATTGCCCTTCGGGACAAGGAGCCCCTGCTCACGGTATACCAGATTCATCAGCACAATCCTTTTGTCAGAGAGCAATCTGTTAATAAAGGATATGTTATATTCACCGGTATTCTCATCCAGAAGGTGGGTACCAGCCAGATGAGCTTCTCCTTTTTTTAACGCTACCAGACCTCCCATGGAACCGACATGGGCGGACGAGAGAGATGTCCCCGGATATCTCTTCCTCAGACTGTTGGACAGCAGATCAAGGGCATTGTCATGACTCCCGATACAGACTATCGTATTCTCGATATCGTGCCTGGTCCTCATCAGTTCAACCTCTATCTCGGCTCCGGCACCTATCCCTTCGGACATTGCCGGTATCCTTACAAAACCGTCAGCACGGACAAGAGACATGAGCACTCCTGCGCCCCGGCTGACCGGTGTCGCGATAAAATTCTCTCCGACCTTCCCGACCTTTACCCTGAGGAATTCCTCCATACCGAGAGGAGATGCAACCTGCCTTGAAAGCAGTGCCCTGAGAATCTGGGGCTCTTCAATGTCGAGTCCCTGCCATCGGTACAGAAGCGGCCTGGCAAATAATGTGAAGGTAATGTAAGCAGATACAGGATACCCCGGGATGCCGATGACGGGTTTGCCCTTCACGATTCCAAGGATAACAGGCTTTCCCGGCTTTATACTGACTCCGTGAAGTATCACCTCGCCGATTTCCCTGATAACCTCTGCGGTGAAATCTTCAGAACCGGCAGATGCACCCGCGTTCACAATGATCATATCTCCGGTTTCATGGGCTTCGAGAATCGCTTTCTTGAGTGCTTCAGGGTCATCAGGAACGATCCCGAACCTGACAGGTTCGCACCCCCATTCAGCAACAAGGCCGCCCAGTATCCGGGTGTTGAATTCGATAATATCCCCTGTCTTCAGCTCCGAGCCCGGTTCAACAATCTCGTTGCCCGTCGGAATGACTACGACTCTCGGTTTTCTTCTGACCGACACGCCGGCATGTCCTCCGCCAAGCATTGCCCCGATATCCACAGGCCGTATCCGCTGATTTTCAGGGAGGATCAGCTCGGTTGCCACAATATCTTCGCCGATTACCCTCACATGCTGCCACGGCGTGGCAGGAGAGATGATCTCGATACATTTCTCCCCTTTCTGTCCTCTTTCAGGCAGGGAGGATATGGAAGGGTCTACCTGCTGCTGGTACACGACATTTACATCCTCGACCATTATGACGGCATTGAAGCCCTCAGGGATCGGGTCTCCTGTATCAACATACACAGCCTTTTCTCCTGTCTTCAAACGTATTGGCGTCCGTTCAGAGGCCCCGAAGGTCTCCGCAAACCGCACGGCATATCCGTCCATTGCTGACGAATGATAAAAAGGTGATGAAATTCTTGCGGTTACTGCTTCAGCGGTTACTCTTTGAAGAGAATCTTTTACTGCGGTGCTTTCTCCGGGAAAAGGCTTGAGAATGCCTTCTGATTCAAGCCTTCCAAGCCACTTTGAGAGCGCTTCCCGCAAAGGGGTACTCTCAAGATATATCTCCCGCTGCATTACTCTTTGTCGACCAGCTTCTTTATCATGGACTTGAGCTCATCGAGGTCTGATGACTTAACAATATACGCCTCGGAAGCCCATACCGCAAAATCGTCCCGGTAATCATATGCAGTCGACATGATAATGGGGACTTTTGCATTCTTCTCTTTCATCTGGCGAAGAATACGGATGCCGTCAACGTCCGGCAAAAGGATATCGAGCGTAACGATATCCGGGTTCTCCTTCTCGAACATCTCCATCGCCTCCTGTCCGTTGGAGGCAACAACGACTTCATAGCCCTCGTCCTCGAATTCCTCTTTATACAGCCGCTGAATATGCAGATCGTCGTCAACAACAAGTATTTTCATGTCTGTCCTCCCTTATCTGTATCATTTCTTTTTTGCAATGGAATTACCACCCTGAAGGTGCTTCCCTCCCCCGGCCTGCTCTCCACTTCGATGCTCCCGTCGTGTTCCTCGATAATCCTGTGAGTAATGGTAAGACCAAGTCCGGTACCGGATTTCTTGGTCGTAAAGAAGGGATCGAATATATATGCAAGGTCATCTTCGGAGATTCCGGGTCCGGTATCTTTTATCTCAAAAATGCATGAGCCATTTCTGACATATGTTTTGACTGAGATTGTGCCATTCGTCCCCACCGCCTGAACCGCATTGGTAAGAATATTGAGCAGGGCGTCCTTGACCCTGTTCGGGTCCACGAATATTTCTATGGGCAAACTGTATTCCTTTACAAGGACAATGCCACGGTCATCTATTTCGGACCAAATGAGGGATATGACTCCGTCTATGACCTCATTCGAATTCACCGTCTCTTTTATAATCCTCGTTTCCTTGACAAAACTCAGAATTTCGTTCAGGATGCCCTCAAGTCTCCCGACCTCTTTGGCAATAATATCCGCATACTCCTTCAGGCTTCCGTCCAGCTTTTTTTCGAGCCTCCGCGCAAACCCTCCGAGAGAGACAAGAGGATTGCGTATTTCGTGTGCAACCCTTGCTGCGACCTCTCCGAGAGCAGCCAGTCTGTCTGTCTTTATCACCCTCTCCCGCAGGTTTTTCAGCTCTGTGATATCACTCACGACATTCACCGTTCCGATAAATTCCCCGGAGATATCAAAAATCGGGGAACTCGAAGTAATGAATGTCCCTCCCAGATAATGGTCTTCAACTTCTTCAACAAATGCCTCCCGTCTTTCGACGGTCTTCATATGAGGACATTCCGACAGAGGCTGTTTTGTCCCGTGGAATACCTCATAGCATTTCTTCCCGATGATATCGCCGGGAGGCATGCCCAGCCGGCTGCTGACCGCTTTATTGATATTCTTCACGACATGGTCCCGGTCAACAAAGTACACCATGTCAGATATCGATTCAAAAATGTTCTCCATCTCCTGCTCGGCGAGCTTTACCCTTTCGAACAACCGTGCGTTTTCTATCGCTGCGGCAACATGGTTTGAAAAAGCCGTCAGAAACCGCAGATCCTCCTCATTCACCGGCCTTCTGTTGAAATAGTTGTCCACCCAAAGCACACCGATCACCTTGTTTCGCGAAATCAGCGGCACTGCCGCATATGCCTGGGTCCCGAGCTGCTGCACAAGAACCGCATCGGAAAGAAGTTCCCTGCTCACGTCATCGATATTGAAGAGTTTTTTCTCATTTACCGCCCTCGTGAGTATAGTGTTTTCTGTAAGAGGGATCTCGATCCCCATGCTCAGCCTGTCGAAAAAAGAATCCTTTCTCAACGGCCCTATCTCAATATCGTGCATGATGTCCGGGAGAGTCTTTCTTTCGAGAGAGAGCCGGTCCCATATGTGAAAGGCCTCTTCATGGCTTGCCGGACCGACTCCCATCGCTCCCTTCAACACATTTTTTTCTTCGTCGACCAGGAAAAGGATCGCCCGGTTGAAGCCGAGCCCGTCACCCATCGTAACGGCTGTCAGCACCATCCTCAGCAGCCTGTCGAGTTCAAGGGTTCCCCTCATTGCAGAACTTATGAAAAACAGCCTCGAGAGTTCCTGATTTCTTCTGACAAGCTCCTTCTCGACATTCTTTTTCTCTGAGATGTCCCTCGATATCCCGCTGATGCCGATCACTTCGCCTGCAGTATTTTTTATCGGGGAAAGGGTAAGGCTGACCGAGATGATCGTCCCGTCCTTTCTCTTTCTGAACGTCTCGATTCTCTTCAGGACTTCTCCTGCTTTTATCCTTTTGTTGTTTTCCCATTCAGGATCGATGAGAAAATCGGGGACAAACGGCAGGAATTGCCCAATCGCCTCCTCTTTTGAGAAGCCGTATATCCTCTCCGCACCCCTGTTCCATGAAGTAATAATGCCGTGCAGATCAGAGGAGACTATCGCATCCGCCGAATTCTCTATGATTCCCTCGAGGTAGTCCTTTGTCAGCGCAACTTCGTTGTAAAGCCTCAGGACCTCGTCATGGCAGAGCATTCTGTCGGTAATATCCTGGATAAACACCACCCCTTCAATGATATTTCCCTCGTTGTCCCTCAAAGGGTAGGCAGAAAGCTCCGCGTACCGTGCAGATTCATTGTCAGCAAGCTTTTGTGTCACTATGTACACGTTCCCTGTCTCGAAGGTCACTTCCGCTGCACAGTGCGGACACACCCAGTTGTGATGATGAAAGACTTCCCTGCAGTCCTTGTCGATAAGGTCAGCGGGGGAGATGTCTGTCCAGTTCCCGATAGCCTTGTTTACCGCCATGATCCTGAATTCCCGGTTCAGTATGATGATCCCGTCGCGGATGTTTTCAAAGAGCACTTCTGTAATCTTTTCCCTGTCAGCTATGTTCATGGGCAATGCCTGCTATAGTTTTCGTGTTTTCCGTGCACGGGTATACATTTCCAAATATTTTTTTGCCGAAACCTTCCATGAAAAATCCTTCTGCATTCCTTCTGAGATCATCTTTCTCAGCTTTGCCCTGTCCGTAAAGACACAGAACGCCCTCTTTATGGACTCCATCATGCCGGATGAAGTGTAGTCAGAAAAAAGAAACCCTGTACCCCTCGAAAGCAGAGGATGGTAGTCCTCCACCGTATCAGCAAGTCCTCCGGTCTTCCTCACGATCGGGACCGCGCCGTATTTGAGCGAAATGAGCTGCCCGAGTCCGCACGGTTCATACTTCGAAGGCATCAGAAAAAAGTCGGATCCGGCATAGATCATATGTGCAAGCTTATCGCTGAATCCTATGTTCACCGAAACCCTGCCCTTATACTTTTTCGCTGCCAGGTTCAGGCCTTCATGAAATGCTTCATCTCCTTTTCCCAGAATAGCAAGCTTAACGTCAAAAGACAACAGTTCAGGCATTGCCCCTATCACAAGATCCATGCCTTTCTGCTCGGACAGCCTTCCGACTATCCCGATTAGGGGGGTCTTTTCGACAACAGCGGATTTTTCAGTTCTGAACAGCATACGGAAGATTTCCCTCTTGCACGCTTCCTTCCCCGAGAGGTTGTCATGACTGTATACTGCCGGCAGGAATGCATCCTTTGAAGGATTCCATTCCTCATAATCCAGTCCGTTGGTAATCCCGAAGAAGTCGCTTTCCCTTGTCCGTAAAATCCCGTCGAGCCCGAAACTGTATTCCCTGCTGAAGATCTCCTTTGCATACGTACCGCTCACGGTATTCAGGAGATCGGCAGAAATGAGGCCTGCCTTCAGAAAATTCATTCTTCCGTAGAACTCTATGCCTTCAGGGGCAAAGAACTTCCACCCGAGATTCGTAAGGGGCATATCTGACGCAGGGAAAAGGCCCTGATAGCCGATGTTGTGGATAGTCAGAACCGTAGCAGTCTTCCGGAACAATTTTTCCGCTTTATACAGGGACCGCAGATATAAGGGCACCATCCCGGTCTGCCAGTCATTGCAGTGTATGATATCCGGACTGAACTTCAGTGCCTTGCATGCTTCCAGTATTCCCCGGGAAAAAAATATGAATCTCGATGCATTATCGCCAAAGTCTCCTTCCGGAGTCCCGTAGAGTTCCTGCCTGTCAAAAAAATCGTCACACCCGATAAAAATATTCGAATACTGGTCACTGAACAGGGCTCCCCTGAAAAGTCTGTCTCCCACAGGCACCTTGACGGTAAGACCGGTATCCTTCAGGGACTGACTGCTTTCCCTTATTTTCCTGTACAGGGGCAGAACAATCCTGGCATCATGCTTTATTTTCCTGAATTCCTTGCACAGGGCACCTGCCACATCAGCGAGGCCGCCAGTCTTCACATAAGGCACGGCCTCGGGTGCGGCAATAAGAATTTTCATATTTTCGCCTCTCTCATGAATTTTGCTGATTCCTCGGGAGGCGTCGGATTGATATAAAAGCCTGACCCCCACTCGAATCCCGCGATTTTTGTAAGCTTTGGCACCAGCTCCAGATGCCAGTGATAATAATCATTTTCCTCTTCCGTGAAAGGCGATGTATGCAGGATAAAATTATACGGCGGGATATCGAGAATCTTGTCGGTCTGCCTGAGCACAACCTGAAGTATTTCAGCCAGCGGCATGAAGTTATTGTCGGGGGGATAAAAACTTGACTCGTGTTTTTTGGGAAGTATCCACGTCTCGAACGGCGCGCTCGGCGCGAACGGGGCGAGCGCGACATATCGTGCATTTTCAAAGATCACTCTTTTTTTCGCTTCAATCTCCTGATTGATGACATCGCAGAAGATACATCTCTCCTTCAAATCATAATAGTGTTTCGCAGAATCCATCTCTTCCCTGACCAGCTTGGGGATAATCGGAAGGGCAATGAGCTGGGTATGTGAATGCTCGAGAGATGCGCCGGCAGCATCCCCTTCGTTCTTGAAAATAAGCACATACTTGAAACGCTTGTCTTTTTTCAGGTCTGTAAGCCTGAGATAATAGGCCCATAACGCGTCCGCAACTTTTTTCAGCGGCATCGTCGACAGCGATTCCATGTGGTCAGGCGTTTCGACGATGACCTCATGCGCACCGACACCGCTCATCTTGTCAAAGATCCCTTCGCCGCTCTTTCCGAGTTCCCCGTAAATCTGCAGCGCCGGGAATTTGTTCGGCATTACCCTCAGTGTCCAGCCCGCAGAGTCCGGTTTGGAGCCGGGGGGACGGAACGCAATGATCTCTGACGGCGTTGTATATTCATTTCCGGGGCAGAACGGACAGAAGCCCCCTCTCTTTTTCTGGGAAGGAGAAGCAAAATCTGTCGGCCTCTTTCCTCTTTCAACAGAAATAATAACCCAGCGACCGGATATCGGATCCTTCCTAAGCTCAGACATGTTTCCTCCACTCTCCAGCTTCGAGCACAGGAAAATATCGCGATTTGACTCCGTCAAAATAACGTGCTCCAGACACGTCCTTTGAACCTGCGTGGGAATCACAGGCAGTCCGGATCCCGGAGAATAATCTTTTTATATACACTGCTTTTTTCCGCTGTGCTCTAGGCTTATTCAGTACCTTAAATTTTGGTATATTATATCACAAGGATAGAGAATCACTCATGAAACCTACGTTCATTCACCGTCTTGTCAATGATCCGTTCGAAGATCCCTTGCTGTATGTCAGGATCGTCAGAGAAAAAAGAGCGATGCTGTTCGACGCAGGAAATATCAACCGGCTGAAACCCGGGGATCTGCAGAAAATCACAGACGTTTTTGTGACCCATACCCATATCGATCATTTTATAGGCTTTGACACGCTCATCCGTGCTCTCCTGCGGCGTGAAACCCCTCTCAGGGTCTACGGCCCCTCGAATATCGCAGACTGCGTTGAAGGCAAACTGAAAGGCTATACATGGAATCTCATAAGGGAATATCCGCTGAAGATTGAAGTGTTCTCCGTAAACAGCGACAGAATATTCCTTTCCAGTTTTCTCGCGCAAAACTGTTTTGCGAGGTCGGATCATGTCTCAACCGAATTCAGTGGAACGCTTTTGAAAGAACCTCTCCTTACCGTAAAAGCGGTCCAGCTGGACCACCAGGTTCCGTGCCTCGGATTTTCGCTGGAAGAGGAATTCCACATTAATATCAACAAGGCATCTCTGAATCAGCTGGGGCTTCCTGTAGGGCCATGGCTGTCGGAACTAAAATATGCCATCAGGGAAAAAAGGCCGGATGATACAGTATTCATCATTGCCGGAAAAAAATATCAGCTGGGAGAACTGAAAGCAATCACAAAGACAACAGAAGGACAGAAGATTTCATATGTGACGGACATTTCAATGAATAGTGAGAATATCGGGAAAGTCATTGATTTTGTCCGGGGGTCTGACACCTTTTACTGTGAAGCGTATTTCATGGAAAAGGACAGGGACAGGGCTGCGGAAAGATTCCATCTCACTGCACGCCTGACAGGGGTGATTGCACGGCAGGCAGGTGTGAGGAATCTTGTCGTCATGCATTTTTCGCCAAAATACAGGAACAAGACCGAAAGTCCCAAGGACGAGGCAATTGAGGCATTCAGGAATCCCGCTGTCTGAACACCAGCACGGCATTCAATCCGCCGAACCCGAAGGAATGTGAGATTGCATGTACTATCCCGGTTTTTCGCGGTTCGGTCACATAATCGAGGTCGCATTCCGGGTCCCTCTCCTGCAGGTTTATCGTCGGCGTAATAATCCCCTCGTTCATGCTCATTAACGTAAACGCAGCCTCAAGCGCACCGGATGCCGCAAGCATATGCCCTGTGAGAGACTTCACTGAGGTTACCGGAACCCGATAGGCAAGTCTTCCGAGCGAAAGCTTTATCGCCTCGGTCTCGGTTTTGTCTCCGAGAGGTGTTGAGGTGCCATGGGCATTGATGAGATGGATATCAGAGGGTTGCAGTTTCGCCTGCCTTATGGCCATGGTAATGGCCCTTGCCTCTCCCTCTGATGAAGGCATTGTCTGGTGGAAGGCATCGGTGGTATTTCCGTATCCTGTTACCTCCCCGTAGATGCGGGCACCCCGCTTTACCGCATGGTGCAGGTCTTCCAGGACAAGGATGCAGGAACCTTCTGCAAGCACAAACCCATCCCTCGTCCTGTCAAACGGCCTGCTCGCAGCCGCGTTACGGACAGAGGAAAGAGCGCCTGAAGAACCGTATCCTGCGACACAAGTCCTGCATACAGGCGCCTCTGTACCTCCGCACAGCACCGGATACCGGTACCCTGACTGTATCAGCCGGAACGCCTCTCCGATGGCATTTGTTCCGGATGCACATGCATTGGATATTCCGAGACAGTATCCCCTGATCCCCAGCTTCTGCGCCACATAGGAAGCTGCCATGCTGATCGTCGTTGAGGGCATGAGATAGGCAGAGGTACGGACACCATGAGGAGCATTGCCTGAAGAATAGAGCTTGTGCATTTCTTTCTCCACGGTTCCTATCCCTCCGCGGCTTGAACCGATAATCACACCGGCTGATGCAAGTGCCCGGGTGTTGCTCACTTCCTGCGGTTTTCCTGTCAGTCCCGCGTCCTCCGCAGCCATCACCGCTGCAGCGACCGCATAGTGTACAAAAAGATCAAGACGGCGTATCTCCCTGTGCGCGAGATACGTCTCCGCATAGAATCCCTTCACTTCCCCGGAAACACCCCACTGCATGCACGTGGCATCGAATTTTTGAATCGGCATGATACCGGATATCCCTGATTTTGCCGCTCCCCATGCCTCACGGAGCGAGTTTCCGATGGGGCTCACAACACCTATCCCTGTCACTACTACCCTTTTCATCTGATTTATAATAGCACAGGGGAGACGCCTTCAATCCGCGGTTTTGCCCTCGCAGTACTCATATGTTATGATTATTAGTATCCTATGCGGGCAGGAGGATGATTGGTCGGGGAGATACTCAAGAAACGACGGGAAGAACTGGGGCATGATCTTAGGGACATCTCCAATATCCTGAAAATCAAGCATGATTACCTGAAGGCAATCGAGGAAGGTTCGTTCGAGAAACTTCCTGAGCCTGTATATATAAAAGGCTATATCCGGAAATACTCAGAACACCTTAAGATAGATCCTGAAACCACTCTTCATGCGTATAATCAGCAGGTATCTTCAACAGAAAAGAGAGAAGTCCCGGATCATCCGGTTACGCTGCAAAAACGTTTCAAGCTCAGGTATGTGGTAATCCCCGCTATTTTTGCCGTTGTTGTCGCAGTTTCTCTCTCTGTCATTTCCTCATTCACTTCAAAAGAACCGGCAGATACGCGCAATATTCCGGAATCCCAAAAGCAGCTTTCTTTGCCGGCTGAACCAGCGCAAAATACCCATGATACTGTTCCGCAAAGCCAGCCATCCCCTGAACCACCTCAGGTTCCCGCAAACACAGTCATTCCCGGACCAGAAACAGCCGGAAAAACCCTTCCTGCTGACCATACGCCGCATACTCTGGAGGTAAAGGCAACCGATATTACCTGGTTCTCTGTCAGGATAGATGAAAAAAATCCCAGAGAGATTACGATAACTCCCGGTGAAACTCTGAAATTTCACGCGGAGAAAGTCTTTTCGCTTACAATCGGAAATGCGGGCGGAGTGAAACTGATTTTTGACGGCAAAGAGGTCAGGAAACTTGGAGAAAAAGGGGAAGTTGTGAAAATCACTCTGCCTGAATCCCGGTTGTAAAGAGGAGGTTCTGAACTATCACAGCGCATTGACTCTTGTCATGCAGGCCCAATATAGTTAGCTGATGCAGCCAAAGAAAGACAAAAGAAGATTCACACGATACAAACACAAAACAGACTTTTACCTTTCCTATAAAAATACCTCAATAAAAGCCTGGATTACCGATTACTCCCTGCAGGGCATCGGGTTCCTGATTGATGCTCCGCCATCAACTCCTCTTGAGACAGACGTACATTTTCATATTCATATACTTCAAGCCGATGGGGAAGGCAAAATAATATGGTCTGAGACAACCGATTCCCAGATCAGGGGAGGAATCGAGATAAAAGAAATCCGCGGGTCTCTCAGGCACTATCCGCTGGCTGATATACTTATCGATCTGCAGAGAAGCCTGAAAACAGGGGCCCTCGACATCCGGAGCGGCCCGTTTATCAGAAGAATCTATATCAGAAACGGCGCGCTGGTTTTTGCAACTTCCAATAAGGAAGAAGACCGTTTTGTCGAAGTTCTTCTCAGGACAGGGAAGATAACCAGCGATCAATATTATCAGATAACCGACCGTGCGCAAAAAAAGGGGAAAAGTCACAGTGAGATCCTTATTGAACTCGGATATCTCTCTTCTCAGGACATCATCCAGGCAATACAGTATCAGGTCGAGACGATAATCCTGAGCCTTTTTCAGCTGGAAGACGGAGCGGTTACTTTCGTTGAAGGCCCGATGGTGTCCGAAAAGGCCGTGAAACTCAGGCTGAACGCAGCAGATATCATATTCCGGGGGATAAAAACAATAAAAAACCCCCAGCACATCGAAAACGTTATGCCTCCGGCAGATACCATACCGGTAAGTTCCATCGAAAAGTCAGCTCTGCAGGAGGACATTGTTCTCGAAAAACCGGACAGGGATATTTTGGAATTAATCGACGGGAAACGAACAATAAAAGAAATACTGTCGGCATCGCCAACAGACGCCTTCAGGACGATCAAAACCCTGTATGCCCTTCTCAGTCTTCAGATAGTCGAAATGACCGAGACAGAACCCCCCGTAGAGGAAAAACCGCATGACGATACGGTAACTGAACCGGAACTTGTGGATGACCCCGATTTCGTAAAAAGAGTCGAAGAGCTGTACGGCAAAATAGACTCCTCCGACTATTACAGTATTCTCGGGGTCGAAAAATGGGCCACGCTGGAACAGATAAAAAAAGCGTATCATAAGGCCGCCAGAGAATTCCATCCCGACAGACATTCCGGATCGTCGTCTTCTGCATTAAGAATGAAACTGAACACGACCTTTTCCCGTCTTACGGACATATACAAAATTCTGTCCGATTCCAAACTGCGAATGGAATATGACCAGCGCCTGACACAGGGACCGGACACAATGCGGACAGACAACATCGCCATGGCAAGAGCAGCTTACAGAGAAGGGAAGGAGGCATTTCACAGGGGAATGTATGCCGAGGCAAAAGAACTGTTTGGACGGGCTGTGTATCTTGACAGTTCGGTACCCAACTACCATTACTACCTGGGACTTATATATCAAAAAGAGAAAAGGTTCCATGAGGCAGGGAAGATCATGACCGAGGCACTGAAACTCGACCCGAATAATTCTGAATATCTTGCTGAACTCGGCTATCTGTACATCCACCTGGGATTTCCGCTGAGGGCAAAGTCTGCCTTCGAAAAGGCGATAAGAAATGACCCCCGCAATAAAAAGGCTCTCGAGGGACTGCAGAAAGTAAAAGCTGTTGCCGATTGAGTCCTGAATAGTAAATAATACTGGAGAGAAAGCAGGCAAGTGAAATATGATCAGAAGTACTTTCAGCATATTAAACGGTATCGGCGAAAGGCTTGAAAAAAAACTGTGGCGCTCGGGCATACTTACCTGGGGAGATTTTATCAATTCCCCCCGGATAGACTTCCTGAATCCGCTCAAGAAGAATCTCTATGATTCACGTCTGTCCGAAGCCCTTACCGAACTCGCGAATGCAAATGCGGAATATTTTGCAGCTTCCGTCAAAAGAAGGGAACACTGGAGACTTTTCGAAAAATTCAGGGGAGACGCCGTCTGTCTAGATATAGAAACGAACGGCCTGATGCCCGGAAGCGGCGGGTATGTGACCATGGTCGGCATGTTCGACGGATTCGATTACAAATGTTTTCTTAAAGATGAAAACCTCTCCCCCGGGATCCTGAGAAAAGAACTCTCCGGTTACAAGTATCTGATTACATTCTATGGCGCAGGATTTGATATCCCTTTCCTCATGAGGTCGATGCCGGGATTGAAGTTCAACATTCCGCACTTTGACATCTGCTTCGGAGCCCGAAAAATCGGATTCAGGGGAGGCCTGAAGAAACTCGAAATAGAACTGGGCATTTTCAGAGACGATAGCGTCAGAGATATGGATGGATATGATGCGGTAAAACTCTGGGAGCAAAGTCAGAGAGGAAGCCGGGAAGCGCTCGATCTGCTCAGAACCTACAACAGGGAAGATACCGTTAATCTCTGCAAAATAGCCGATATCGTGTATCACAGGATGAGAGCACAAACAGGAATAGAGGAGTACCTCTAAATAAACCGGCCTATGTACAGCATCCTGCGCAGCATCTCCCTTGCACATATCCTTAAAGAGAGATATGCACAGGTATTGCTTAAACGCGGGGTTCTCCCCCTTCTCGAAAATCTCGACAGATGTATCGAAGCCTCGCAGAATAGCATGATTTCAGCAGGTGTTGTTACGGAGTGTGCTGATTGTGCGCAGAACGAGGAAGGGACCTGCTGCGGACTAAGAACGGGAAACAAGTACGACAGCCTGATTCTTCTGGTAAATCTTCTGCTGGGCAGGTCACTTCCAGAAAAAGCGCAATTCCCAGACCGTTGTTATTTTCTCACGGATAAAGGATGTGCCCTGAGAGCCCGCCACGTCATCTGCGTGAATTTCGTTTGCCAGCGCCTCAGAAACAGCATACCCATCGCTGCACTCATACGCCTTCAGGCAATTGCCGGCGAGGAGATTCACACGCTCTTTCTCCTCGAGGAAAACATCAAAAAAATAATAGGTCATGAAATAGCAGCCATAAAAAAACAGGAACGACATGTTTTGCAGATTCGTATTTAGTGCTTTTTTGGTCCTGATCTGCGCATCAGCGTTTGCACACGCTTCCGGCCCGGACAGCAAGACCCTTTCCTCCTCATACGAAGACGCCCTTCTGCATGCCATTAATCTGTACAGGGTCGACAAAGGATTGTCCCCCCTGTCGCCAGATACCACTCTGTACACGCTGGCAAAAAACCATAGCCGGTATATGACACAAAAAAATGCGCTCAGCCACGACTATTTTCAGGAGAGATTCAACCAGTGCCGCCGTTCTCACTGTGTCGAAAATACCGGATGGAACTATGCATCTCCGGAAGCACAAATGGTCGCATGGAAAAGTTCCGTCGGGCATAACGCAAACCTTCTCAGCACAAAAATAAAAAATGCAGGGATTGCAAAAGTCGGTTCTTTTGTCACATTCTTCGCCTGTGACTGAGCAAAGGCTTTCTGTTACGTGTCTTTTTTCTTTGCGGCATCTGACAGAAAGACAATGCAGTCATCACACATCTTCCCGGAGTCCCTCCTGCAAATCATCCTGTTCAGTTCCCAGCAGGGTTTTGTTTTATCTATATACGCAGAACACTTCTGTCTTTTTTCCTTGGGGCACTCCGTCATTTCCCAGCACGGAAGATAGTTGAGAAGTTTTTTTATCCCTTCAATACTTATTTTTTTGTTATGTATCAGATCTCTGAGGCATTGAAGCCACTTGATGTCGTTTTCTGAGTAAAACCTGTTTTTGTTTCTTCTGGCGGGTTTTATAAGTTCATGTTTTTCGTAAAGGCGTATTGTCTGCTCAGCGGTGCCGATCAGCTCTGCAACAACCCCGATTGAGTAAAGGGGCATACTCTTTTTATCTTCCCAGAAAATCTTCTTTTCAGTTTTTCTCTGTTTCACCATCTACCAGCCAGCCTGAACGGATATCCAAAGAAGACACATTTCGGAGTATCTCGAAAAGATCCGGGATACTGCTTCTCACCCGAATCACCTTCCTCCCAGTTTGACGGAACACTGCCTTCTCTATCTCCTGTTAAGGATAGCACAAAAACACAATATATCAAATTAGAATTATTAATTTACTTATTAAATATAGCTTTAGTTAATATTAATGTCAAGATATTCCTGATAATTTTGCATGACAGGTTCCTGAAGCAGCAAAAAAACCCCCGAAAACGACAGGCGATGCAGTGCTGATTTGAAATCCTGCGATCCTATTGGGGTGATAACTGACAGCGAAGGTTCTTAATCCTTACTTGGCAATAAAGAGGGGTGATAAATTATGGTGCCCTGCTTATTTAAGAGCATAACATCTTCAAATCAGAGTCAAGAGCCGTTGGTCACTCTTTCCGTCAGCGGCATTCTGCCGGTACCAAACCGTAGCCTACGCGGTGGGCATTTACTTCCCGGAGGCAGAGGAACCGGCATCTTTGTTTTCCTTCTCCTTATACCGCTCCATTACTATACGCTCAGCCTCAAGCCAGTTGTCGAGGTCGCGTCCCTCGATCTTTCCGCTCTTCTCATAAAGCTCACGAGCTATTCTGGCTATCTCGTCATACCATTTCATCGTGTCGTGCCCTCCGTTTTACAATCATTTGCATACCCCATAGAGCTCCGGACCTTCGGATCGCACCCCGTAACAGCTGCAGGTACCGGTCCTGCTGATTCAGAACCCCGGTGAATGCATTTCAAAACAGATTTTCCTGACAATCCAGATAATTATAGCAATTAACGCTCACGAAAGAAACCGATCAGGCGTCTTCTGCAGCATACTCTTTCCGCCGCATTCTGTTTAGCGTATATAGAGATGCAAAAGATGATATTTCCCATCAATGATGTTGGGAACATCCCTGAGTTTCTGCCCTTTCCACTGTGATTCACTCCAGATAAAAGGTCGTCCTTTGACATGAGGTGAACCATACTTCATCCAGAAACTGGGGTATGGCGAATTGAGATCGAATATCCCTTCAAGGTCTTTCGCGTATGAAGCCATATTCGCGGAAAACACCTTGGCATCAATCGAGCCGTCGGGCACGGTCTTCGGGGTGGGAGTCAACCCGTAGCCAAGATCCCACCTCCCGTAAATTGAAAGCGGATTGTCCGGATCGGTATAGGTAATAAGCGCCTTTGCGCTTTCAATATCGTTCAGATTGCTGATCGCCTTAAGGAACTGATACCTGCGTGCAGGACGGGTATCGATTGCATGTAAATCGTCCCTGATCTGGTAGGATACCGGATAATTGATGCCGAGGATATACTCTGCAGTGATCAGTTCCGGGTCATATCCTTTATACAGGGCATCCGGCTTTGTGATGACATCGTATCCGTTCTGGCCGTTCGGCTTGAAAAACACGAAACTCTTGTACGACATTTCTACCAGGCCTATCTCACGGGTCTTCACATCGACTATCATGTACCCGTTCATATAGGTGCCCGAAGGTTCGAGCGAGAGATAATCGAAAAACTCATCGAGGGACCCGGAGAACTGCTCCGCGAGGGACGACCTCCATACCATCCAGAGCGCGTCTTTCTTTGGCTGACTGTAGGTGGCATGATGGGTAGTTTCGTTGAACATTATGCCCCTGTTGTTATAACCAAAATCGGTAAGAGACGAAATCAGGCCGGGAGACAAGGTGTTGAAAGTCACAAACGTATCATTGATAGAGAGATTCATTGCCATGCTCTGCGCAAGAAATCCGTACCAGGAGTTATGGGCAATATAAATATCGTCCGCCGTTTTCTTCACAAAGGCCGAACACTTCGGCAGGCGCAAGGGGGTCGGTGCGTCAACAAGAGAAGCGATTACATCCATCAAATCGGCGCTGCCGTTAATAAAATATATGTCCATAAATGTAAGATCCGGAGTCTCGTATCCGAGCAGAAGTTCGGAAGGGCTGAAATAGCCCACATCAGGAAGCCATTCTCCGCTGAAATCAAGCGTTGCAGGAGTTTCAAGCAGTGTCCCGTGGTAGATGCCCAGCATTCTGAAAAGAAGCCGTTTCAGATTCTGCGCGGTTACAGGGTTCGGCTGTTTCCTTATATACTCAATAGTGTAGGCATAATTATCTTTCAATACTCCCAAAGCGGTCGAAAGCTCCCCCTGTGTGGGAGGTATCTGTGCAGGAAAAGCGTGAGAAGGGTCTGTAAGGTATGCAACATCCCAGTAGTTGTCTCGTGCCGAGACAATAAGGTTCCGCTGGAGCTTTCCCTGGATAAAGCCGGCATCATACTCTGCCTTAAGGGCATTCTCGTGCTTTGAGACAATAGTCACGTTATATATGTTGTCCACGAGCTTCATGGCACCCTGCGCATTCGGTCCCAGGCTGAAAGTGTTTATTTTATTCTCTTTCCCGGAACTTCCTGACCCACCGCAGCCGACGATAAAAAAAATCGCGGAGATAAGAAATACGATACAAAGAACTTTTTGGCATGATTTCATTGCATACATTCCTTTCGTACTACAAATAATTCTCTCACAGCAAGTATTGCAAAAAGGAGGTGAAGCCTCGATCTTAAAAACACACTTGTGACGATATCTATAGTTTGTACATCTTTTTTTCATAGCAATCAGGGCAGAGTCAACTGATAGCTTTGCAGACATTTTCTGGTGCGAGAGAGGGGAGTTGAACCCCTACGGTTTTACCCACTGGATCCTAAGTCCAGCGCGTCTGCCAGTTCCGCCACTCTCGCATAGTTGATTTTATAGGATATTTCGGCATACGGTCAAACATGCCCGACCTCCGCTGTCGTAGAATTGTAGTAGTTTCTATCCAGAACCTCTACGCTTGCCCTCAAACTCTCAGGGTAATGATGGGCATACCTCATAGTCATATCTTAGACCGGTGAATCAAGAACATGCGGTGGTTGAAGTCAATATGATTCCACTCAAGGTTAAGGATTTCGCCGCGTCTCATGCCCGTATGGAGCGCCATAATGAGCAACGGCCTAAGCCATGTGGGATTTGTCGCCTTGTCGATTAGAATCTTTTCTTCTTCAAGAGCGTTAAAAAAATTGATAGCGTATCCTATTTATTGGATACGCTATCATCAAACCGGGATGGGTGAAGGCTTGGAAAGCCGAGAGAAGCTTTTTTACCCTTCCCTTTTTATCTTGCCTTCAAACTGCCAACAAACCTGACAGCAGAAAAATATCTTTTTGGGGAGTCCCTGGAGGGGCGGACGGGAGCAGCATCCTCCCCCTTGAGGTTCTTCCCCCCTTTGGGAGTTCCTTAACTGGAGGGGGAGACCGGAAGGGGGGTGTCCAGAGGGGGGAAGGATCGGCGGGGGAGGGCTGTCATACTCCGTATTCGGAAAACAACTTCAGTGAACAGAGTCAATTCAGCTGATGCTAAGCAGGTTCTCTTTCTTTTTAAAGTCAATGCTCTTAGAAATAAGCAAAAAGTGTGGATGCCAGCCACAAAGATAGAATTTTGCTATTTTTTAAAATCGTTGAATACCGGATAAAACAATGAAAACTGTAAAGACAGAACGATAAGCATCAGCCGCCTACCAGACCACCTCTGAATCGTGCAAAGACAATCCGAGGTCGGCTGGATGCGCTGGTTGTGTGTCTTGTATTATTTTGCATCATTGCCTTTGTCCGAGAAGTAGAGAGTCATCCCTTGGCGGGGATATTGCCCGAAATAATGAAGTCTGAAATTAGTGAATCGCTTTTTATCAAAGACATCCCGGTATTCGATACGTCCATGCAAATAAATAGCGTATTCCCTATTGGCGACTTTGATAATTTCTTCAGGCGTAAGTGGACGGTTGAACCACAACGCCTTAGACATAGTGCCGTTGCTGGCAAGGGTTGCAGAGGAAATCTCAGCCAACTTAGGCACTTCCAAATGTGGATTTTCAACCGGCCCTAGGAGTACAATCAAAAAGTGTGTAAATAGATGAGTAGGCGGTGTATCCTTTTAAGGTTGAACTGGAATCAACAAAAGAAAGGAGACACCACCATGAGAAAGGGTATCACCGGGGCAGTACAGCCGTC
>JBFMCL010000031.1 GCA_040754395.1 Nitrospirota bacterium
GAGAATATCGTGTATACTCTGTTCATGGTCTGTTCCTCCTTGCTGGTATAGGGTTTGGTCACCACTATTTTCCAACAAGTATAAAGAACAGACCGATATTTATAAATATTTACCGGACACTAATGACATAATATGAATAATTGGATACTATACGAAGAGCATGCTTATTTGTGATATGGTTCAACACGTAGATTGCTCTTTACCGACTTCACACCACTTACTTCTGTAGATATGTCAATGATTCTTTTTTCTGCGTCCCTGTCCGGAACAACACCTGTAAGTGTGACATTTCCCCTGAACGAGTCAACATTGATCTTGAGGTAATTAAGGGACGGTTCTCTGACAATATGGGCATTGATAGTTGTCGTAATGGAAGCATCGTCTACTATCTCACCGGCTGTTCTCCCTGTCAGGGATGCACATCCTGTGGTGCACATAATGAAAACCGCAAGAAATATGCACAGTAATCGTCTCAAGATACGCTCCTGTAGAATTCTTGTATTTAATGATTTCACGATTCGTTCAACTTGTCAAGATCAGGGTGGTTACATATATAGCATGAAAGCTGCACTCTTGTGCAAATCCGCTTTCTGTAATAGAATACTACTTTCTTTTTTGCGCATATTCCGTGCACGGAAGAATAATAATGAAGATGTATTGGAGTATTCCAGTGACGCTCGATGAACGAATAGAAACGATATTTCCTAAGATTGAAGATGTTCCGGAGAAATTCTTCCTGAAATCATCTGTAAGTCAGAAAGAGTATCTGATCAACGGAGAATTGCGCGTATGGGAGGGTAAGACGCAGGAAGTTCTCTCGCCGATATCATTGGTGACATCATCTGGCCTATCGAAAATAACGCTAGGCAGTTATCCTATTTTGACAGAAAATGAGTCAGCAGAGGCACTTGAGGCTGCAAAAATAGCGTATAACAACGGAAGAGGACTCTGGCCTGCGCTGCCCGTCTATGACCGCATAAATTATATGGAAGGTTTCCTGAAACGGATGAAGAGTAGCAAAAAGGAGATAGTTGCCCTGCTGATGTGGGAAATAGGAAAACCGTTCCATGAGGCAGAAAGGGAGTTTGACAGGACGGTTGACTATATTACGAATAGCGTCGAAGCGATGAAATTCCTTAACAGAACGTCCTCACAGTTTGTCATCGAGAAGGGAATCATCGGTCAGATACGGAGAGCCCCGCTCGGTGTAGTGCTCTGCATGGGGCCGTTCAATTATCCGCTGAATGAAAGCTTTACAACACTCATACCAGCGCTGCTCACGGGAAATACTGTTATCTTCAAACCGCCGAAAATTGGGGTGCTCCTGCATTATCATCTGCTGAAGGCATTCAGAGATTCCTTTCCCCCCGGAGTGGTAAATACCGTGTACGGAGAAGGCAGCCAGGTCATAACACCGCTCATTGTTTCGGGAGAAATTGACATGCTTGCTTATATCGGATCGAGCAGAGTGGCAGATATCCTGAAAAGCGGACATCCGAGACCGCACAGATTCCGTGCTGTTCTCGGTCTTGAAGCGAAGAATCCCGCGATTATTCTGCCGGATGCCGATCTTGACATAACCATACCCGAATGCATTGAAGGCAGCCTTTCCTTTAACGGTCAGAGATGCACAGCGCTGAAGATATTATTTGTTCATCATGACATTGCAGGACGGTTTCTCGATAAATTTTCGGAAGCCATCGGGAATGTCAGCATCGGCATGCCATGGCATGAAAACGTGATGATTACACCCCTTCCCGTAACCGGCAAAACAGAATATCTTTCGAGACTCATAACGGATGCAAGGGCATACGGCGCACAGATACTGAATCCATGCGGAGGAAAGGTCAACCATACATTCATGTATCCCGCTCTTGTATTTCCTGTAAACAAACATATGAGGCTGTACAGTGAAGAGCAGTTTGGCCCTGTTGTTCCTGTTGTTCCTTATGATGACATCGAAGTTCCCATACATTATATCGTTGAATCAAGCTATGCTCAGCAGGTAAGCATATTCGGCAATAATCAGGACACTATCGGAAGACTTCTTGACGTACTGGTTAACCAGGTATGCAGGGTAAATATCAACAGCAAATGCCAGCGCGGTCCGGACATTTTTCCGTTTGCAGGAAGAAAGGACTCGGGAGAAGGAACTCTGTCCGTATCCGATGCCCTTCGTGCATTCTCGGTTCGGACGATTGTTGCTGCAACGGAAACAGCAAAAAACAAAACAATATTTCAGCGAATCGTAAGAGAACGAAGATCCAATTTTCTCTCGACGGACGTTATCCCGTAAGTACACGATACCATTGGGTTACTTAGAGATTTCCGGTAACATACTTCAGTCTCAGGGCTGCCAATACGGCATCATAGACGGCATTATAGAAGTTGCTGTAGCTTTTGATGCGGAGAGATTCGGCATCAAGAACTTCGGTATTGATACCGACACCTTCACGATATCGGTCTTTCACCACTCTCAGGTTTTCTTCTGACTGTTTCATGGCATCACGGCTTACCTCAATACGCCTGTGGGTTACATCGATCTCCAGGCATGCCTGCCTGACCCACAGGCTGATCATCGAAGCTGTGTTTGCACGAAGGTTTTTCAGTGCTTCTGCCTTCTGCAGCAGGTGCCCTGAATTATATCGCGATATTCCACCGTCGAAAATATTCCATGTGAGGCCGAACGTGGCCGACCAGACATCTTCATACAGTTGGTATTTATTCTGCTGATAGCTGTAGGTGCTGGAAACGGCAATCTGTGGTCCGGAGGAAGCGCGTATTCCTGACGCCTGATGCTGTAATGCCCTGACCTGTTCGTCAAGAGATGAAAGTTCGGGACGGTTCTGCAGGGCCTTCGAAGTCATTTCATTGATATCCGGGTTGAAATGCTCTGCAGAAAGGTCCTCAAGGGTGACCCGATGGTCGAGGGAGCGGTCCATAAGCCTGTTATAAGAAGCATAGGCAATATCGAGAGTGTTAAGCGTCTGTATCAGCCTCTGGCGGGCGTCTGCAAGTGCAACCTGCGAAGCAAGAAGGTCGTTTTTTGTCACTACACCCTGATCATAAAAGTTGGCAACATCCTTTGCATGGGATTCGAGGCTCCCGACGTTTCCCTCTGCCACTGCAACAAGGCTTTTTGCCCTTAACACGTTCACATACGCCTCAGCGACATCAAGCTTCACATCAAGAGAAGTCTTTGTTTCATCATGTACCGAAGTATTCAAAACGGCTGCGGCAGTATCGATCCCGCTGGTGATACGGCCGCTCGAGAAAAGAGGAACTGTAATGGAAACACTGAAGGAAAGGCTTTTATCTTCAGCGGTATGGATTTCCAGAGGGGTGCTGCCCGGAACATGAAACAGTGCCCCGGGGTCATTGTTCAGTATAGAATATCCGCTTTCCAGTGAGAGAGAGGGCAGGCGAACGGCAAGGGCTGATGAGAGATTCAGCCGGTTTGCTTCAGTATAATTACGGCTTGCGATTATGCGCTTGTCCGCAGAGAGAGCGGTTTTCCATGCTTCTTCGAGCGTCTCTGCAGCTGAAAAACCGGAGTATATCCAGAAAAAACATATTGCAGCAATAAAAGATCTGAACAGTGACCGTTTGAACATGATGTAGACCTTTCGGTTTCATGATATGGAATGAGACGCAGCAGTGAATGCGTATTCACTGTTACGTTCACTATTATACTTGATTTTCAGTATGCATGTTCGGACTCAAAATCATTGAATTCCGGGCAATGAATTGATTCCTGCTGCTTCAACAAATTATATGTGATGTTTGAAGGAAATCGTTGAATAATACGTGTTATCAAAATTTGCCGAGGTTTTTCGCCAGTGCGGTCGTTTCCTGCAACAGATTTTCAACTTCAGCAATCCCTCTCCCCCAGAACCTTTCATCAGAAATATCTATACCGATATTCATGAAGATGTTCCTCGGAGAATCAGACAGGCCTGCTGAAAGAAATTCCTTTATCTTTGATATGAATGAGGGAATTTCCTTCACAGAGTTCTGGAGTGATTTGGATATCAGGAGTCCGCTTGCGTAAGAATAGACATAGAAGAAGCTCCTGATATGTCCCCAGTATACCCACCAGTTTTCTGAACCGGGAGACTGTTCAACGGCATCCCCCATGTATGCGGCCATATTTTTCTGAAAAAGCTTTCCTATTTCTTCCTTTGAAAGGTATCCTTTCGCTCTGAATTCTGCATGCAGTTCATGTTCGAAACAGTAGCAGGCGATCTGTCTGAATATCGTTGATACTTCGTCATTAAGTCTCATCATCATGACCGATAGTCTCAGTTCATCATCCGCATTTCGCAGCATCTCCTGAAGCACGAAATCTTCCATGAATGTGCTTGCCACTTCTGCTGTTGAAATCGGCGTTCCAAAGTTCAGCGCATTCTGACTGGCTCTGGTCAATTCATTATTTATTCCGTGACCCATTTCATGTGCAAGGGTGAGAACATCATTCAGTCTGCCGGTATGGTTCAGGAGAATATATGTAGGGTGAGATATGAGGTGATGAGCACAGAACGCTCCGCTTGTCTTGCCCTTTCTCGGATAGACATCGAAATGACCGTTCTGTATGAACCTCTCAAGGATATCCGCAAATGATATGTCGAGCTTTCTGAACACCGAAAGGAGCAGCCTGAGGGATTCCCGGTAAGAATATCTCCTGCTGATATTCCCGTATTCCACATTCCTTTCATGATATTGCAGCTTTCTGACATTAAGAAGACGTGCCTTCAGTGAGTAATATCTCGAAGAGATGTCGAAATTATCGGATACAGTTCTGACAAGGGCATCTACGATATCACTTTCAATATCATCGCTCATATGTCTGGAGAGATCGGGGCGAGAAAAGCCCCGAAGATCGTCATCTACTTTCTTGTTAGCAAGGATAGCGTTTATTTCTGCCTCAGCAACATCAGCATGACGCTCAAGGATGTCGTTGAATGCCCGTGCTGCCGAATTCCTGGTTTTCTTGTCGCTGCTGTTCATAAGGCTGATCAATTCGGAAAAAGTCCTGCGGCTTTTGCTGCCGCTTTCGGTGACTATCTCCCGTTCTTCCTTCACAAGAAAACCTGATGTCATCTTGACCCAATTTGAGTATGAGGAAGGTGTTTTAAGGTTCATAATCTTTTCTTCGGATTCGCTCAGAAGATATCTGGACTCTGCGAAAATGCGTTCAAGGAAATGCCTGTATGGCCTGAGGCGTGGATGTCGGAGGAATTTCTTCTGGGAACGTTCAGGAATCCCGGCTAGCCGGAGATGGAAGAACTGTATATCGTTTTCGATCTTTTTACTGTTCTGCTCGATAATATTGAAGCGTGCCTTGAGCTTCGGATCATTCTGATCCTGGGAAGTTCGAAGCCAGAAATAGTACCCCTCGTCACCATCTGCTCCGTATAATCTTCTCCATCTTTCATATTCATCGAGCGCCTGGTGCAGTATCAAAGGGGACCTGAGATAATCAGAACGGGCTTTCCATTTATTTATGAATGCATAGCTTCTTCTTTTTACCGTTTTTCTCTTTGCTCCTATTGAAGGATCGTCGTCACCGTCAAAGAGATGGGTAAGATTCCAGGCGACATGTTTCATAGTTGATATGCTCCGAGGGTAATATTATGAATGTAAAAACTGATCAAAAAACATGAAAAGAACACAAAAAACTCCCCGCTTTGAGGCGGGGAGTTTTTTGTGTTATGACAGGTGATGCTAATCACCCATAATAAGGATCTCAACCCTTCTGTTTTTCGCTCTGCCTGAGCGCGTCTTGTTTGACGCAACAGGTTGAGTCTCTCCGTAACCGATTGTACTTATTTTTGAACCGTCAAATCCTCCTTTCTCGATAAGATATTTCATTGTGGCATCTGCTCTTCTCTCTGAAAGCCCCTGGTTATATTTTTCAGTTCCGGTGGAATCGGTATGGCCTTCCAGTTTTATTCTGGCACCCGGATACTTTTTAATGAAATCAATCGCTTTTTTCAGCTGAGCCATATCGGATTTTCTTATGACCGCCTTGTCAAAGTCAAAATTAATCGTCAGGGTAAACCTGTCGATAACCCTCTCTGCCTTGGCAGGACAAAGGGCATTTGCTTTTTTGGTAGCGTCCTTGGCCATTGCAATAGCCTCTTTTGTCCGGCATGCCCAGAATGTTTCATATGCGCTGTCCTTCTTGTTTTTTGCGTCAGCAAATTCAACAGGGCACTGTTTGTCCTTTCCGGCCTTCTGCGCAGTATCAACAGCCCTCTCAGCCGCAGGCAATTCATTTGGATAATACCAGATTCCCTTCTTCGGGGCAAACTCCATTCCCGCACAACCAGTCAGGAACAGTAATGATAAAACAGAGATCACGACAAATAGTCTTTTCAAGGGGATTGTTGTCACGTTTACACCTCCTTGTGGAAAAATTAGTATATCGGAAAAATCAACATGCTAACCTCAGATGCTGGACCATATATCACCCCCTTTTTGGATTGAAATTATATAAGAAAATACATCCTTGAACTGCTATTTCGAAAATTATATCATATCTCTTACTGAATTTTAACAATGTCGAGAGTTTTTTTGATTTGAGTACCATGAAAAAATCATTCAAAGGAGGTGAGCATGAAATACCAGATTGGCACAGCGGGAAGGATAATCGTTGCGAGGTTCGAGGACAAGGAAGATATTCTTGATACTCTCATAAACATCGCAAAAAAGGAGAATGTAAGGAGTGCGGTGTTGTATCTCCTTGGTGGTATAAAACAGGGAAGGATTGTGGTTGGTCCGGAAGAAGAAACGATGCCGCCAAAACCGGTATGGAAGAATATTGAGGAAAGCCATGAGGTCGTCGGGATTGGCACGATTTTCTGGCAGGACAACGAACCGAAGATACATTTTCACGGGGCATTTGGAAAAAAGGAAATGGTAAAGGTTGGCTGCCTGAGGGGGACGTCCGAAACCTTTCTCGTGCTTGAAGCCTTTATCGTAGAGATTAAGGGCATCGATGCAAAAAGGGAACTTGATCCTGTTTCCGGATTGTCTCTTTTGAAACTGTAGCCCAGCATGAAAACAATACGCTTGCTCCTCCTTCTCCTTGTTGTTATACCGTCTCTCGCGGAAGCGGATATGGTAATCGGCGGAGAAATTGTTTACAAGGTGGTGAAAGGTGACACGATTGAACATATAGGGGCAAAATTAGGGGTAAACTGGAGAAGCATTGTTAAAAATAACGGAATAGATATAAGAAAACCTCTCAGGATAGGGCAGGAAATACGGGCTGACAACAGGAAGATAGTACCAAGAAAAATCGATAATGGCATCATCATAAACATTCCTGACAAGACCTTATACTATTTTATAGAAGGTGAACTTGTACATTCTTTTCCGGTTGGCCTGGGCAAACCTGCATGGATGACTCCTGAAGGAAAATTTACCATAGTATTAAAACAGAAAAACCCGACATGGTATGTCCCGAAGTCGATACAGCGTGAGATGGAAATGAAAGGAGATGTTGTAAAGGATATTGTGCCTCCAGGGCCGAATAATCCTTTGGGCAGGTATTCTGTGAAGACATCATTGCCCGGAATCCTCATTCATGAGACGATATGGCCGACATCTGTGTATCAGTACAGAAGTCACGGTTGCATACGCGTTTTGCCGTCTGATATGGAAGAATTTTTTAATAGGGTTGAGATAAGCACATCAGGTGAGATACTATATAATACAGTTAAGGTTGCTGTTTCCAATGACGAGAGGATACTGCTTGAGGTGAACAGAGATATATACAGAAAAATTGTCAGCCTGGATGCTGAAGCAAAGCAAATGATCATCAACGCAGGACTCGAAGAAAAGGTTGACTGGCAGAAGGTGGATATGGTGGTAAGAGAAAAATCGGGTATTCCGGAAGATATAACCTTATGATAACGAGAAGGAAATTTTTCAGAGCATTGTTTGCCGGTTCGGCAATGCTCTGTTGCAGCGATGTTTTTGCTTCAAAGAACGCTCTCGAAGAAGTCGCCTCGCTTATGCTCGGCAAAAAACCCGGTGCCGCTGAACGCAGCGTATCAAGAAAATTTCCCGATGAAAAAAAGCTGAGCATGCAGAATATTCATACGGGAGAAAGTCTTAATATCCAGTATTATTCAGACGGTGTCTATGATCTTGAAGCCATTGGCAGGATAAATTATTTTCTCAGATGCCATTACACAGATGAAGTAAAGGAAATCGACATTGGTCTTTTAGACCTCCTCTGTTGCATAAAAGACAAAATAGGTCATGACAAAACAATACAGATAATATCAGGGTACCGCTCGGACATTTATAATCATTTCCTGATAAGCCAGGGACGGAATGTAAGCAAGAACAGTCTTCACCTGCAGGGCATGGCTATCGACTTTACCCTGGAAGGGATACACACCAGTACCATTTCACAAATCGCAAAATCATTCGAAGCAGGAGGTGTGGGGCAATATCCTGAATTTGTCCATATCGACGTGGGCAGGGTAAGATACTGGTAAAGAATTCAA
The DNA here is from genome assembly GCA_040754395.1 of Nitrospirota bacterium. NCBI lineage: Bacteria > Pseudomonadati > Nitrospirota > Nitrospirota bacterium. Next base: position 8,523 of record JBFMCL010000031.1, read on the forward strand.
GCCTTTCTTATAAACCATTCTTTCGTTTCTTCATTCAAGTATATGCTGTGCTGGAAGCCGTCACTTCCGAGGACCTTGAAGCAGCGCTTTCGTATCCTGTCATGGACACCTTCCTCGATCCACATGTCGGTAATACGTGTCACTTCAATTCGCTCATTGTTCAGAAAAAAAGCGCGGGGAGTTTCCGCATCGCGACGGCCTGCATACGCGATTACCTCAATTCTGCTTTCGTCCATTGCAGTACACCTTTTGCGATTAGATAATCATGTGCGATCTGGCATATCATTTCTCAGCATGAAACTGATCACCGCTTTCGTCACATTGGACAAGAAATCGAAATCAAGCGTATCAGACCGGTCGTGCGAAGTGTGGTAATGCGGGTTTCTGAACATCGCGGTATCAGTCAACATGAGAGCAGGATACCCGTAATCCCAGAAAGATGCATGATCGCTGAAGCGGCTTTCAGGGACAATGCGTCCGGAAAGAGGAACTTTATATGGGACGATAGGCAGATCGGGAACGAATTCTCGCGATATGCCGCAAAAATCACGCATTATCATTTTTGATTTGCTGTTCGCTATAACTCCGAGAAAATTTGCCGTTTTTGGCACGGGAATTCTTACAAACAAAGGAACAAACTGGCTGCCTTCTGTTTCATCAGTATACCCGACCGATTCAAGGATCAGGATAGCCCTGTACCTTATTTTTGATTTACGTGCCTGGCGGGCGAAATGATCGCTTCCAATGAGGAATTGTATGGTCTGCAGCTGGGGTTCTTCAAGGGAAAATGCGACAAACTGTATGCTATTGTTTAGCGTAAGATTAAAAATAACATTTGCTGCTTCGAGCAATACCGCTACACCGCTTGCATTGTCATCCGCGCCGGGACTGCCCCAGGCAGCGTCATAATGTGCACCTATAAGGGTGAGAGCCGATTGTTCGTCAATACCTTGATGAAAAGCGACGATATTACGGTAAGACCTGCCATGAAAAATGAACTGCTGATTTTCTACTTTCAGGTTCAGTGAACGCAGCGTATCTTCAATGAATACTGCTTTTTTCTCGAGGGAATGGTAATTTTCCGAGCCATGACGCAATCCTTCGATTTTTTTCACATACCATTGAAGTCTTTCCCTGCTGACATTCATTAATATCTGGGGAATCGTATTATTCATAATAACATTTTGATATCCTGAAGTATAACAAATGAACGTACCGATTAATTCTATCACTTTAGCTCTATGAAATCATCACTTAACAAGGGAAAATGACTGTTGACAATTAGCATTAGCTTTATTCTAAAATACAATTGACCCTTGTGTCCGTTCTCAAATGCTGTCAGGGGAAGTGTTTGTTGCACATCATGCCGTCCCGCTGATTGCAAAAGGTCAGGTAAAAAGTGTCCTCGAAGTATTCCACCGTTCGCAGCTTTTCCCTGATCCGGAATGGCTGGAATTTTTTGAGGTTCTTGCTGCTCAGGGCGCCATAGCGATCGATAATGCCTCCGAAGAGTTTCAGATAATGTGCAAGCACCCCGTCTATGCCTATAACATGCTGTCTCAGATATTCTTTCTGCGTCAGGCTCTGAATATTCCTTACTGCCACCATGAGAGATGGGATGGCACCGGATATCCAAGAGGGCTGCGGGGTGAGCATATACCGCTTGAGGCCCGAATATTCGCGGTAGTCGATGTGTGGGATGCACTCAGGTCTGACCGCCCGTACCGTAAAGCGTGGTCAAATGAAAAGGCACAGGGATATATCAATGAGAACAGGGGAAAACACTTTGACCCTGTTGTCGTCGATGCGTTCCTGAAGATGATTGCGTAGGAGTTTTTTCCCTCGAAGGATACTTTTTCAGGCTAACCCTTATTTTTCTTGAAATCTTCAAAAAAATCTGTTATCCAATAGACTATGGCAAAAAAAGTATACCTGAAGGATTCGGAAACATTAAAAGTACTCAAAAAAAAAGTTGATGCCCTCAAAATACTTTCTGAGATATCCGCAATAATATCTTCCACATTTGATCTCGATGAACTCCTGACCATCGTCATGGAGAAGGCCAAAGGTGTCATGAACGCTGAAGCCTGTTCGATTCTTCTGTACAACAAGGAGACAAAAAAACTCGAGTTTGAAGTAGCCCTATGCCGGGAAAAAGCAACGTCAGAAATATTGAAGAAAAAAATCACGCTTGACCTCGGCCAGGGGATTGCGGGATGGGTTGCAGAAAAAAGAGAGATTCTTATTATCGGAGACGTGAGAAAGGACAGGAGGTTCTTTCAGGAAGCTGACAACATAACAGGATTCGTAACGAAGAGCATCATCGCTGCACCCCTTATAGGCAGGAGAGGTCTCATAGGAGTTGCAGAAATCATCAACCCGAAAAAAAAGGAGTATGACCTCGAAGTATTGCAGATACTCATCAGGCATTTTGCAATCGCGATAGAGAATGCGTTTTTTTACAAAGATGCCATTGAAAGGGAAAGGCTGAAACAGGAACTCGAGATTGCGTCATCATTGCAGAAAAGCTTTCTCCCTGACTCTCCGTCTTTCTCAAAAGCACTTATCACGGTTTCTGCTGTGAACATCCCTGCAAAACAGGTTGGAGGAGACCTTTACGATTACCTTGACCTTTCAGGACACAGAATGGGGGTATTTATCGGTGATGTCTCGGGGAAAGGAGTAACCGCTGCACTGTTTATGGCAAAGATAATAAGTGACTTCCGGTATGCTGCCGGCGCAGAAAAAACTCCTGATGCGGTGATGAACCGCCTGAATCTCCTGTTTTCACGGGCACCCCGAGGAATGTTTCTGACCGCAACGTATCTGATTATTGATGCGTTTGCTGGCATACTTGATATTTCGGTGGCGGGACACCCTCCATGCCTGTGGATTACCGGAAATAACGTTGAGGCGTTATCTGTCGATTCAGGTCCCCCTTTAGGAATCATTCCTGAAAAATACCTTTCTGAACGTGTTACCCTCTCAAGGGGTGACAGGATTATTCTGCTTACCGACGGGGTCTTTGAGGCAAGGAATAAAAAGGGACACATGATCGGATTTGGTAACCTTGTGAAGTTTGTGAAAGATCATGTGCGTGAGGGTCATCTTCCCCAAAAAATTGCTGATTATGTCAGAGATTTTTCGAAGTCTGTTGAAATATCCGATGACCTGACTATTGTAGAGGTTGGGTATGGGTATGAAGGAGCACAGCATGGATAACGCCTATGAATGCAGGATGATATGATGAGAGATTCCGCGGTCATTACCGTGCCGTCACATCCCAGATACCTTGCAGTAATCAGAGCTGTGACAGGAAAAATGGGAGAATTATGCGGGATTGATGAAAATACCACCGAGGACATAAAACTCGCTGTGGATGAGGCATGCACAAATGTTATCAAGCATGCATACAGGGGGGACGTTTCAAGAAAGATTGTTATAAAATACAGAATAACCCGGAAGGCATTCAGGGTTGCCATAGAGGATAACGGGGTCAGAGCGCACGAGGACGTATTAAAAGGCAGGAACCTGAATACCATACGGCCCGGAGGACTCGGCATACATCTGATAAAAAGAGTTTTTGATGTCCTTGCGTTCGACGAAAAGAAAAAGATCGGCAACCGTCTGATTCTTGTGAAATACCTGAAAGGGGAAAAATGAACATTCATATCGGAGACTGCAGGGGTGGAAAAGTGGTCGCAATATCTGGAGAAATAGATATGTATTCGTCGCCTGAACTCAGGGAACAGATGATGAACCTCATCGGTCAGAGAATATCAAATATGCTTATTGATTTCAGGCAGGTATCGTACATAGACAGTTCAGGCATTGCCACCTTTGTTGAGGGACTTAAATCCATGAAGAATTACGGCGGCAGACTCCGGTTTTTCGGGATACCTCAGGGGATTATGGAGATATTCAGTTTTTCGAAGCTGGACAGGGTTTTTGAGATATACGGGAATATTGACGATGCCATCAATAGCTGAAACCCTGTGCAGCTTTGCCGGCAAAAAAGCAAAACCCTTTCTTAAGGAAGTCCACGATGCATCGAAGATCATTAACGATATTTTTTACTGGGCGGTTATTTCTCCTCTCAGGGGAAGGCCCGTCCGATTCCGTGCGGCCGTATCGGAGATGGTAAAGGCAGGATACAACTCTGTGCCCATAGTTGCCGTAATTTCATTGTTTATCGGAATAATCCTTGCGTTTCAGTCAGCCTACCAGCTGAAAAAGGTAGGAGCGCTGATCTATGTCGCCAATCTTATAGGGGTATCAATAACGAGAGAACTCGGACCTATAATCACGGCCATTATCGTATCAGGCAGGAGTGGTTCGGCTTTTGCTGCGGAGATCGGATCCATGAAAGCGGCTGAAGAAATCGATGCGCTTATCAGCATGGGTATAAATCCTGTCAGATTCATTGTCGTCCCGAAGCTCATCGCGCTCATGATAATGGTTCCTGCCCTCACAATTTTTTCCGATATCATCGGTATGCTCGGAGGGTTCATTCTTTCTGTCTCGGTTCTGGAAATACATCCTGCAAGTTATTTCCAGCAAACTGTCAATGCACTGCTAGTAAAGGATGTAATGACCGGACTGGTCAAAGCATGGGCGTTTGGCATACTGATTACTATTGTCGGATCATACCAGGGATTCAAGGTGACCGGAGGGGCAGAGGAGGTCGGAAGGAGGACAACAGCAGCAGTTGTTGCGTCCATTTTTCTGGTAATCGTATTTGACCTGTTTTTTACGGCACTTTTTTATTATTTCACATAACGGCATCGTTTTTTTCCGATGATGTGCTGACACATGCAGGAGTAAGATGGAAAATGCAATAGAAGTGACCAAGCTTTCTTCCTATTATGGAGAGCGGGAGATCCTGAAAAGAATCTCCTTTGTCATACCGAAAAACATGACGACGGTCATACTCGGGGGAAGCGGATGCGGCAAAAGCACACTCCTTAAGCACCTGATCGGTCTGCTGAAACCTGCCAGCGGGAGTATTCTCATACAGGGAACAGACATTACGCAGCTGGATGAAGAATCAATGAATGAGGTGCGGAAGAAAATGGGAATACTGTTTCAGGGTGCGGCACTGCTCAATTCCCTCAATTTGCTGGACAATATCGCGCTTCCCGTGAGGGAGCATACCAGGATTAAAGAATCAACCATAGGGATTATGGTTCGCATGAAGCTGGATCTCGTCGGTCTGTCGGGTTTTGAAGGGTTCTATCCTTCTCAGTTGTCGGGAGGGATGAAAAAAAGGGCAGGACTGGCAAGGGCAATCGCACTTGATCCTGAACTGCTGTTTTTTGATGAGCCGTCTGCAGGGCTGGATCCTATCACCGCGGCAGGGCTTGATGACCTTATCGTAAGTCTTAAGAATGTGTTTAAAATGACTATAGTCGTAGTCACTCATGAACTGCCAAGTGTATTCACGATCGCAGATTATGTTATCATGCTGGATGCCGGAGAAGTGATATTTTCAGGATCTCTCGATGAGCTGAAGATGTCGGATCACCCCAGGATAAGAATGTTTCTCGAGAGAAAACCGGAGACCGGCACATATGTTCCAGAAGACTATTTCAACATCATTGCAGGCGAATAACCCACTTGTTCACCTGCTTTGCAGGAAAAAAGCATGATGCCAATGCAAAAGGCAGCGCATTGAAAGAAGAAATCAAGGCCGGAATAGTAATCATATCGTCTCTTCTGATACTCAGCGGAATCATTATTATGATTGGCGGAGGACAGTTCTTTGAGAAATCCGACGTTTACTATGTGAAGGTAATGAACGCAGCCGGGCTTGAAACCGGTGCGCAGGTCAGGCTGGGGGGAGTCAGGGTTGGCAGGGTATTAAAAATTACGGCACCCGATCAGCCCGGGGAAGCGGTATCCATACAGATCGGTCTGAAACCCGGCACGGTACTGTACAAAGGAACCAGGGCGCTGATATCTCAGGTTGGGTTTGTCGGTGACATATACCTTCTTCTCGCTGTTGAAAACACAGAAAACGAAAAGATCTCGGTCGGTGAAGTCATTCCTTCTGAAGAAAAGGTCCAGTTCGATGTACTCATGGCAAGAATCGACAGCCTTTCCCATTCAGTTGATGCTCTGATAAAGGATGTGGACAAAATCTTCAGTGACAAGAATCTGAAAGGCATCGAGACTCTCATCGGCAACACAAATACCGCAATAGTTTCAGGATCGACAAACCTCGATAAGGTTGCTGCAAGCCTCAAGACAACAACCGACAAACTTGCAAGCGTGCTGGGCGAAATAGAGGAAATTGTGAAAGTCAATAAAGGCGATGTTTCCGGATTGATCAGAAAAGCCAGAGAAGATGTCGAGAAAGCTGGCGAGATGATCAGGAGCTTTGAATCAACGGCAAAGTCTGTGGATAAGACCTCGAAATCACTTGACCGTGTTATCGATTACCAGTCAAGGAATATCGAAAATCTCATCAATACGATGACAAGCACTACAGAAGAACTGCAGGAACTTCTCCGGGAAATAAAGCACAAGCCATGGAGCATCATTTACAAGGAAAAAAGAGGTGAGTGAGATGCAGCGATTTTTTGTTGTCATTTTGTCAGTCTTCCTGATTGCAGCGTGTACCATGCCGGTTACGAAAATTTACAGTATATATGTCGATACTTCAGCAAAAAAAGAGAGAGTGAAAGAGAGGGGATTCACATCGAATCCACCTGCGGAACGATCCGTTGCAATTTTAGTCGATGTCCCGAGGTATCTCTCCCAGCCATACATCGCCTATCGCACGTCACCTTATCAGCTTGAAATTTCGCGGTACTCAAAATGGGAGGCTCCACCGGGTGACATGGTAAGGGAATTATTCAGGGAAAAGCTTTTCCTGTCAGGATATTTTCATGAAGTGAGAGCTTCCAGCGTGGTTCCGGAAGGGTTTTATGCACTTGAGATAAAAATGAAAAAGTTCGAACGGTTTGATGATGCTGACGGATCATTCGGAGACCTTCTGTTAGAAATAAAAATGACCTCTCCGGACAACAGGGAGATATACTATGGAACCATGGCAGGACATGTTCGTCTCGCTGACAAGTCATTTCTGAGCCTTGCCATGGGATTAAGCAAAGCGCTTTCTGATTCCATTGATGGGGTAATCGATGATATTGCCGGTGTTTTGAGTAACTGACTGAGGGTATTTAACGACAATGATGTCTGCCGCAGGAATGCGGGGAACCCGTATTCTTATGATGCAGACGATTCCTTCACAATAGCATGCAATGACGCCAGTGCTTCTTCGAACTTGTCCAGATCTCTGGTCCCTCCCTGAGCCATTTCGGGCTTGCCTCCGCCTCTTCCTCCTGCAATTCTGGACATATCCTTCATAATTGTGCCTGCATCATATTTTCCAGCAAGGTCTTTTGTTACCATGCAAACGAATGATGCCTGACTGTCAGCGACAGATGCAACAATGATAATCCCGGATTGCAGACGGTCTCTGACAGTATCAGCAAGCATGCGAAGTTCGTTCTGCGTGAGCCCATCCTGGCGTATCCTGACGATTTTTACGCCGTTGTGAATGCTGGCATTTTGCAGTGCAGAATTCACTGCATCCCTTGAAGAACCTGCCCCTGTTTTCAGCTTCTGAATTTCCTTTTCCATCAATTTTGTGTCACTGAGGAGTTTGTCTATCCTTTCCAGAGGACTGTCCGTTTTTAGCATGGCTTTCATGGTTTCGATGTCACGTTTTCTCTCCCTCAGATAAACGAAGGCTGGCTTGCCGGTGAGCGCCTCAATGCGTCGTATGCCCGACGCGACGCTTCCCTCAGAAAGGATTACAAACAGACCGATTTCTCCCGTAGATCTGCAATGGGTGCCGCCACAGAGTTCCGCGCTGACACCGGGCACTCTGATCACACGGACTTTTTCTCCGTATTTTTCCCCGAACAGTGCAATGACCCCGGACTTGAGTGCATCGCTGATTTCCTGGATTTCTGTCTCAACCTGAATATTCTCGAGTATCCTTTTATTGACAATGTCTTCAATCGTTTCAATATCTCTATGAGCAATCTGATGGAAATGGGAGAAGTCAAAACGCAGTCTTTCCGGTGATACATAGGAACCCGCCTGTTTCACATGGTCTCCAACGACGCTGCGGAGGGCGGCGTGAAGAATGTGGGTTGCGGTATGGTTGCGTGCGGTGGCATATCTTTTCTCACTGTCAACTGCACATCTCACCGTATCCCAGACTCTGAGGCGCCCGGTTTCCACTTTCACGATTTGGACGTGAAGACCCATTTCTCTTTTTGTATTCAGGACAGCAGCACGGGAATCTTTGCTTGTCAGGATTCCGACATCTCCGGTCTGTCCGCCTGACTCTCCATAGAATGGTGTCCTGTCGAGTAGCACTTCTGCAACATCACCTGCAGACACCTCTCTGATTATCTTTCCATCCCTGAGGATTGCCTTAACCGTTGACTCCATTTCCAGAGTATCATGCCCCTCAAAGGCTGTTGCGCCAATTTCGGACTGAAGTTCCCGGTAAATGGAGGCCACAGCCTCATCCTCGCCAACCCATGAAGCCCTTGCCCTTTCTTTCTGCAGATCCATTTCCTGATGGAAGCCATATTCATCAATAGTCAATTCTTTATCCATCGCAATGTCTCTGGCAAGATCAAGAGGAAACCCAAAGGTGTCATAGAGCCTGAAAAGTTCGTCCCCCGGGATAATGGTACTGCCGGATTTTATCACGGAATTCATGATGTCATCGAGCATTCTCATTCCCTGTTCGAGCGTACGGGAGAAACGTTCTTCCTCAAACAGGACAAGTTTTGCAGCTCGCTCCCTCTCATGAATGAGTTCCGGATACACGTTGCCCATAGTATCTGCAACAGCATCTATGAGACGGTACAAAAAAGCACCCTCTACTCCGAGCAATTTGGCATGGCGCGATGCCCTTCGCATAATCCGTCTCAATACATACCCTCTGCCTTCATTGGATGGGATCAGGCCCTCGGAAAGAAGGAATGCCGTTGCACGAATATGGTCAGCGATAACCTTCATGGAAGTGTCGCTTGCAGTTTCCTGCCCGTATTTGACACCCGATAATGCTTCAATGGCTGATATCACGGGTGAAAAGACGTCTGTATCGAAATTCGTCTTTTTTCTTTGCAAAACAGACGTTATTCTTTCGAGTCCCATTCCTGTATCGATGCTTGGCTTGGGAAGCGGAACAAGTGAGCCGTTATCGTCACGGTTAAACTGCATGAATACGAGGTTCCACAATTCGAGGTATCTGTCACAGTCGCACCCGACTCCGCAATCGGGTTTTCCGCACCCAAGCGCTTCGCCCTGATCAATGATTATCTCCGAACAAGGTCCGCATGGTCCGGTATCGCCCATTTGCCAGAAGTTGTCCTTTGCGCCTAAACGCACTATTTTTTCTTCAGCTATCCCGGTAACCTCTGACCAGAGCCTGGCAGCTTCATCATCTTCTTCAAAGACTGATACGTAAAGTTTTTCCTTCGGTAATCCGAACCAGTCCGTCAGAAGTTCCCATGCAAAGATCATAGCTTCCCTCTTGAAATAATCACCAAAGGAGAAATTGCCGAGCATCTCGAAGAAAGTGTGATGTCTTGCGGTATGACCGACGTTTTCAATGTCACTGTGTTTCCCGCCTGCCCTCATGCATTTCTGACATGATACGGCCCTGGTATAATCCCTGTGCTCTTCTCCGAGAAAAACCGATTTAAACTGGACCATCCCTGCATTGACAAAAAGAAGAGTAGGGTCATGCCGGGGGATGAGCGGAGAACTGGGGATAAGCCTGTGGTTTTGTGATTGAAAGTAATCCCAAAAAGCCTTTCTTATTTCTGAACTATTCATTTGCTTACAGCAATTCCATTTTATTCCTGCATCGGTTACTTGATATACAGCAGTTTTCCGTCATAAAAGAAAAGAAGCTTTGTCCCAATTACCCCGAGAGTTCCCATCTGCGTATAAATCCATTCTTCTCTTGTTTTCTCTTCAAAGGAGTCAAGGAACTTAATGGTATCGGGAGATCCCCATGCATAGCGTACCTGTTCCTTGGACATTCCCAGATTGATCTCTCCCTTCCGTATATGGTCCTGTATGTTCTGCGGATAGTTCCTAATCTCTTCTTCTGTGTAGCGGACGGCCTGTGTGCACGCAAGCTGCGCGGACAGCAACAAAACAAGAATTGCAAAAAGCATTTTTTTCATGACTTTTCCTCCTCGAAGGCAATGTCTTTAAAAACCTGTACTATTGTATCTGAAGAATATCCCCTTCTCAACAGAAAGTTATACAGACGACGTTTTGCGGTCATTTCTGAACAGCCCCTGAGGACCCTGAGTCTCTTATGAACCAGCCTGCGGGCATTGTCAAAATCGCTGTGGTTATCTTCATGAAATACACGGTCAACGATATCGCGCCTGATTCCCCTCCTCAGAAGATATTGTCTTGCCCCGTTCCTGCTCAGCATCCTCGAACTCAGGGCATCGGTCTTGAGTGTTTCTGCAAGAACCAGATCATCGATAAACCCTTTTCCGATAAGGTACTTCATTGTGGAAGAGACAACAGAGATTGGAAACCCTCTTTTTTCAAGCCGTTCCTGCATTTCCTGTGCACTCCTTCCCCTGTAGCCAAGCAATTTCAACGCGTACTGTCTTGCCTTATTTTGAGAATCTTTCAATTTTCATCTTGCCCTTATCTTCCTTTTCGGGAGTCATGACAGGCCTGATAGCGATCTGCTCTTCAAGGGTAAGCTCACTCGTTGAATGTATGCCTTTTACCTTAAGTACAAAGTCATCTGGTTTTGTGGCCCTTCTCAACGCCTCTTCATAGGTTATCAATCCCTGCTTGTAAAGAACGATAAGAGACTGGTCAAATGTCTGCATCCCGTAATGGAGAGTCCCCTGTTCGATCACATCCGGAATAATCTTTGTTTTATCCGGGTCAAGAATGCAGTCTTTGATAGTGGTTGTTGCGATAAGGACTTCTACAGCCGGAACCCTTCCTTTTCCGTCGGCCATCGGCATAAGTCTCATGGAAATGATGCCTTTCAGTACTGAAGAGAGCTGCATTCGTACCTGTTTATGCTGATAGGGAGGAAATACCGCAATAATCCTGTTAATCGTTTCTGCCGCATCTATTGTATGGAGCGTACTGAGCACCAGATGGCCTGTTTCTGCCGCAACGAGAGAGGTCTGTATTGTCTCGAAGTCACGCATTTCACCCACAAGTATAATGTCCGGATCCTGTCTCAGTGCCTGACGCAGCGCCTTGCTGAATGATTCCGTATCGCTGCCTATTTCTCTCTGATTGACTATGCTCTTCTTGTCCCTGTGAAGGTATTCAATGGGATCTTCGATCGTCATGATATGTTCGGTGCGGTTGCCGTTTATGAGATCAATCATCGCCGCGAGAGTTGTTGACTTTCCACTTCCGGTAGTTCCCGTAACAAGGACAAGACCCCTCTGTTCCATCGCAATTTTTTTAATTACTTCGGGAAGATGCAGTTCATCGATAGTCGGAATTCTCATGGGAATGACCCTGAAAACAAGACCCACTGTGCCCCTCTGCATAAAGATATTGCATCTGAACCTCCCGAGACCAGGCACGCTGTAAGCCAGGTCGATATCATTTTTTCTCTTGAATACCTCTGTCTGCCCAGGGGTCATGACCGATAATGCAATCTTCATTGCGTCCTCATGACTCAGCTTTTTTTCTGTGGTGAGCGGTGTGAGTTCTCCGTATATCCTCAGAATAGGCGGAGAGCCAACTTTGATATGAACGTCTGATGCACGAAGAGAGGTTGCATGTCGCAAAAGTTCATTGATATCCATAGCTACCTCCTTAAATTGAATGCCTCAATGATCTTGTTTTCTATCTCATTGCAGACTTCAAGATTATTTCTAAGAAATTCCTTGGAATTTTCTCTTCCCTGGCCGATTTTATTGCTTACATAACTGTACCAGGAGCCTGATTTCTCTATTATTCCCTTCTCGACACCGAGATCGACTATTTCTCCAACCCTTGAAATTCCCTCATTGAAATAGATATCGAATTCAGCCTGCTTGAAAGGAGGAGCAACCTTGTTCTTTACCACTTTTACCCTCACACGGCCGCCTATCGTCTCCTGATTTTCCTTGATATTTTCTATTCTCCTGATATCGAGCCTCATTGAGGAATAGAATTTCAGCGCGTTTCCGCCTGTTGTTGTTTCAGGGCTTCCGAACATGACCCCGATCTTCATTCGTATCTGGTTTATGAATATTACAGTTGTGAGAGACTTTGATATCGCTGCGGTCAGTTTTCTCAACGCCTGACTCATAAGTCTTGCCTGAAGTCCCGGCAGTGAATCTCCCATATCTCCCTCTATCTCGGCCTTTGGAACGAGCGCGGCAACTGAATCGATCGCAATCACATCCAGAGCTCCGCTTCTGACAAGGACCTCAGCGACTTCGAGTGCTTGTTCCCCGGTATCGGGCTGCGAGATGAGAAGGTCTTCTATTCTGACCCCGAGCTTCTGGGCATAGCTCACATCAAGTGCATGCTCTGCATCAATAAACGCTGCAGATCCTCCGGCTGCCTGAGCCTGTGCAATGGCACCCAAGGCAAGTGTTGTTTTTCCTGAAGATTCAGGCCCGAATATTTCTACAACCCTTCCTCTCGGAAAACCTCCGATGCCTGTTGCGATATCGAGGGCAAGGGACCCTGTGGGGATTACCTGAATGCCCTCGGCAATCCCTTCAGCCCCGAGCTTCATGATTGAGCCTTTGCCGAAACTCTTTTCGATCTGGGAAATAGCCATCTCGATTGCCCTGGTCTTATCTTTATTCGTCATATCTCCTCCGTTTTGTCTGCAACCCGTATTGACGAGCGGTTAGTAGTTTTATAAATGGTTACTCATTCCGAGACTGATATCAGCAAGAGAACTGTATTCAGCTCCTTTTGGTTTCAACTCACTTTTCATAAGTATAACGCTTTCCACGGAAAATGTACCGAATTCCTTATTGCGGTAATTGTCAAGTTCGCTCAGAACATTGATGATGCCCCTCTGTGCACGAACCCTTCCGAGCGTCAAATGCGGCGTATATTCCCTGCCCTCTCTCTTATAACCGATAAGTGACATACAGTGATCAATGTCATTGACGAGCCTTTTCAGTATTTCCGTATCTTCAATGCCGGTCCATATTACCCTGGGATATCTTTTATTCGGGAACGCTCCTGTACTGTGTATTTTAATACAAAAGGGATTATATGTTGAAACAATGCTTTTAAGGGATTCTTTTATCCGGGGGAGAAGAATATCAGGGGTAGTGCCGAGAAACTTGAGTGTGAGGTGGAGGTTTGCAGGGAGTACCCACTTGACGTCAGCGTCATGCTTTTTCAGCACCTCAAGGAACGCTCCTATCTCTTTTCTTACCTGTTCCGGAATTCCTATTGCAATAAAACACCGCAAATTCATTTCAAGGTGTATCAGAAAAGCATTTTCCAGGTCTGCAAAACAGCATTCGCATACAAGGCAGCCAATGCATCATCTGCCATGATGCCAACCCCGCCCCGGAAGAAGGATTCAAGCCGTTTTATAGGAAACGGTTTTAGTATATCGAAAACTCTGAATAAAAAAAAAGCTGAAACAGCGTAGTGCATGCTAAATGGAATGAAAAGGACTGCCAGAAGGAACCCGCAGAATTCGTCAATTACGATATGTCTGCTGTCCTTCTGATTTAGGGCATGTTCAGCGCGATGTGACGTAAGGATGCCAAGTGGAATTATTACTGATAAAACGAAGATATGCAGGGTAACAGAAGGTCTGATAAGAACATAGAAAAGAAAGGCTGCGAAGGTCCCGAAAGTGCCGGGAGCAAAGGGGATATACCCAATAAAACCGAGAGTGGCAATATATTTGCAAACGGTATTCATGAAATCCTGACGGGAGACTAGTCTGTCACAATTATTCCTGAATTATTGTGTACGAAAATTTTATTTTGGCAGTTCCTTCAAGCGTTGCTTTTACGGAACAGTATTTATTCATGGACAATTCGACTGCCCGTTTGACCGCTTCTTCAGATATATTTCTTCCCCTTACTGCAAATTCCAGGGTTATGTCGGTAAATTTTTTGGGATAATCTTCAGCTTTTTCCCCCTTTACAGCAATTTCGATTCCTGTCACATCCTGTTTCTTTTTTTTCAGAATGGAAATCACATCCATGCCGGAGCACCCGCCTATGCCAAGCAGAAGAAGCTCCATCGGCCTTGGACCGGAATTCTGTCCACCTACGGTGGGGTCTCCATCCATTACAAGAGCATGTCCTGACGAAGAAGTTCCTACAAACTGAAGACCTTCTACATAGTTTATTCTTGCCTTTAACATTTTACCCTCCTAATGCATTTATGATCAGATACTAAAAGAATAGCCTGGTACGTGTGCGTATTTCAGGTCACGTACAAACATCATAATACATCCAGCAGTTTTGCGTACGACAGGTAACAGTGGATGGAGTTACTTTATTCCAGATGCACACATTTGTCAAGCAAACCTGTTGTTTAAAAAGAATAAATTGTTTTTTATTGAAAGTATTATTTTAATTAACTATTATAAATATAACAGATAAAAGAATATTTCCACAGGTATGAGAAAATGGATGCGGTCATTTTAGCCGGAGGAGAAAATACACGGATACCTGTCATTAAGGGATTCCTTGAAATAAACAGCAGAAAGATCATCGAATCGAATGTTGAATGCATGAGGAAGGTCTTTGATCGGGTCATTATCAGTACCAATACACCGGAGCTTTTTTTTTATCTCGGAACACCAATGATAGGAGATGTCCTTCCGCATCGCGGGCCAATGACAGGAATCTTTTCTGTATTATCTGTTCCCGATGTCTCCGAGGTATTCATTTCAGCATGTGACATGCCTTATATTAATGTTATACTGGTACAATATATGAAAGAGAAATGGTCTCGCGGATGGGATGCAGCAGTCCCTGTTTTCGAGAGAAAACCGCAGCCGCTTTTCGCCATATATTCGAAAAAGATCGCGGAAAGAATGGAAGAAAAAATACGAAAAAACAGAAAATGCCTTAAAAGATTCCTCTCGGAAATTAATGTGCTCTATTTCAAGGAGGAAGATGTAAGAAATCTGGATCCCGAAGGACGTTCATTTGTTAATATTAATACCATGGAAGATTTCCATAGAGAGGGGGGTAAGACATGTTTGGTTTAGGCACGCAGGAGCTGATCATCGTTCTGATAATCATTGTTGTTCTTTTCGGCGCTACAAGGCTTCCGCAGATAGGTAGCGGTATCGGACAGGCGATCAAGAATTTCAAGAAGAGCGTTAGTGAAGGTGAAGAGATCGATGTAACACCCGAAAAAGACAATAAACAGGAAACGAAAAAAGAAAAAATAAAAGAAGGTGACTAGAGGCCCTATCGCAGAGGTTGATCTGTCTGCTATAGCGCATAACCTTCAAGCAATACGAAAAATTGTAAAAAACCGGCCTGTTATCGCCGTTGTCAAGGCTGACGCGTATGGACACGGCGCGGTAGAAGTTTCAAAAAGACTGCTCAAAGAAGGAGTCACTTGCCTTGCTGTAGCATTTACCGGAGAAGCGAGAGAATTGAGGGATGCGGGTATCAGCATTCCGGTGATAGTGCTGTTCGACAGGAATGATATAAACGCGTTCTTTGAATTTCATCTGATACCGGTTATTTCTGATGTAGAGACTGCGCTGTCTCTGTCAAATGAGGCAAAAAGAAGAAACACGGCCATAAATGTCCATATAAAAATCGATACCGGCATGGGAAGGCTCGGATTACACGGGAAGAAAGTCACTGAAAATATTTTGAATATCGCGTCAATGCCGGGCATTCAGGTTGAGGGATTGCTGAGCCATTTCTCTGAAGCTGATCTTGCTGACAGATCATTTGCAGACCAGCAGATTACCCTTTTCAGGCAGGTGCTCGAGTCTGTATCCAGAAAAATAAAAGGAAAAATATGTGCACATATAGCCAACAGCGCGGCAGTCATGACCCTGGAAGAGTCACATTTCGACGCAGTCAGGCCCGGCCTAATGCTTTACGGCTATTCTCCTTTAAAGGCTTATAGATTCGGTTCACCAGAAAACCTTCCTCACGTATCAGAACTTTTTCCTGCGTTGGTTGTGAAGGCAAAAATACTCTCTATAAGAAATGTACCCTCTGGAACCCCGATAAGCTACGGAAGGACTTTTGTGACGAAAAGGCAGAGCAGGATAGGGGTTGTTTCAATAGGCTATGCTGACGGATACAGCAGGCTTTTTTCTAATAATGCAGAAATGCTTGTTCTCGGAAAAAAGGCGCCGGTCGCCGGAAGGGTCTGCATGGATCTCACCATGATCGATCTTACGGATATACCGGAGGCACAGGAAAACGATGATGCTGTTATCATCGGACGGCAGGGAAGCCAGTCAATCACCGCGGATGAACTTGCCGAAAAAGCCAATACTATATCCTATGAAATTCTTACGTCTCTGGGAAGCCGTTCCCGTAAAGTCCATGCTGAGAATCATTGAACTCATAGGAAGCACTGTAATACGTTTTGCCGAAGAACTTGGAAAGATCCTGATCCTTCTTTTCTTGTCCCTGCAACAGCTTTTCCTGCCACCCTATGAGGTAAGGAATACCTTCAAGCAGATGCTCGAAATCGGGGTGCGTTCCCTGCCAGTCGTACTCATAACCGCAATATTTACCGGTATGGTCTTTGCCCTCCAGACGTTTACCGGGTTCAAAAGATTCGGTGCCGAAGCGGTTGTTGGTACTGTTGTTGCTCTTTCCATGACAAGGGAACTGGGACCGGTTCTCACAGGCCTTATTGTCGCCGGAAGGGCAGGCGCCGCCATGGCTGCAGAATTGGGCACCATGAGAGTCACGGAACAGATTGATGCACTCGAGACACTCGCGACAAATCCGATTAAGTACCTGATAATTCCGAGGTTCATTGCAGGGATTCTGATGATGCCTGCGCTTGCTGCAGTTGCAGACATTACCGGTATAATAGGCGGTTATTTTGTTACGGTAGGATTGTTTGATACGAGCTCGATAGTCTACTGGAAAAGAACGTGGGATTATCTGGAAGTCAGTGATATCCTTAACGGCATGATAAAGGCAGGTTTTTTTGGAGCCAGCATCTCACTGATAAGCTGTTACAAGGGATTCTATACAAGAGGAGGCGCCGAGGGTGTCGGGAAGGCAACGACAGGCGCAGTTGTATTGTCGTCAATGACAATACTCATATCCGACTATTTTCTGTCAGCATGGTTATTCAATTAAGGGCAGAATGCATACCAGAACCATAAAGGGAAAAAGCGGGCAATGATCGAGATCGTGAATCTCCACAAGGCGTTCGGGAACAAACACGTGCTCAATGGTGTCGACCTGAAGATAGAAACCGGCGAAAGTATAGTAGTCATCGGAGGGAGCGGTTCCGGAAAAAGCGTTCTCCTTAAACACATCATTGGTATCCTGAAACCTGATGAAGGGCAGGTGTTCATAGACGGGGTTGATATAACAGATCTCAAGGAGAATGAACTCTATGAAGTAAGAAAAAAATTTGGTATGCTTTTTCAGATGGCAGCCCTGTTTGATTCGCTTACTGTATG
Organism: Nitrospirota bacterium; assembly: GCA_040754395.1. Lineage (NCBI taxonomy): Bacteria > Pseudomonadati > Nitrospirota > Nitrospirota bacterium. The sequence goes on from JBFMCL010000031.1 coordinate 26,176, forward strand.
GGAAAATGTGGGATTTGCGCTTATTAGGCAGAAAAAAATGCATTTGCGCGAGATAAGGGAGATTGTAGCAGAAAAGCTACGCTCTGTCGGACTCTCCGGTGTTGAAGACCTGATGCCGTCAGAGCTGTCCGGAGGCATGAAAAAAAGGGTTGGTCTTGCAAGGGCAATAGCGAACGAACCGGAAATACTTCTCTATGATGAACCTACTACCGGACTGGACCCTATCATGGCAGATGCCATAAATGATCTTATTGTCAAAATGAGAAAGAATCTCGCAGTGACATCTGTTGCAATAACTCATGATATGTACAGCGCATACAAAATTGCCGACAGAATCGCCATGCTGTACGAGGGGAGAATTATTCAGGTTGGCACTCCTGATGAGATAAAGGAAACTGAAAACCCGATAGTCAGGCAGTTCATAACCGGAAGCGCTTCGGGGCCGATTAAGATAGAAGGAGTCCATTATGAAAAAGATTTCAACAGAACTTAAAGTCGGATTATTTGCTATTTTTGTCGTGGCGATACTGGCATTTATGACTTTCAAGATAGGTGACATCGACTGGATGAAAAAAGAAGGGTATGTCGTAAATGTCTACTTCAAGAATATTGCGGGACTTGATGAGAAAACCAAGGTTAAGGTTGCGGGTGTAAATGCAGGAGTCATCGAGAAAATAGAACTTGACAAGGGCAAAGCCAAACTGACCGTCAGGATGGACAGTGATGTCAATCTTTACAGCGATGCAAGCGCTTCAATTAAGGCAGCAGGGCTTCTGGGAGATAAATATCTCGAGATTAAAACCGGAACTCAAAAACCCTTGCTGACAAACGGAGATACGCTGAATAATGTCATCGAGATCGTAGACCTCGACGATCTGACGCGCAATCTAACCGCTGTCTCGGAAAATATCAATACACTCGCCCAGTCGCTGAATGAGTCTTTTGCTACCGAGGAAGGAAAGGATGCAATAAAGCAAGCCGTCCTCAATCTGAAAGATATCACTGTCAGCATGAAGGAAACGATCGCGGTGAATGATCAGAAGCTGAGAACAACGCTCGACAATATCAACAATCTTGCCTCATCAGTCAATGATCTCGTGGAGAAGAACAGTGAAAAAGTTACGTCTGCTGTCAGCAATATAAAGGATTTCTCGGAAACGCTGAAAGAAGATGGCCCACAGTTCGTCGAAAGCCTGAATAAAGCTGCAAATGACCTCAGGGCGATGGTCGAGGAAAATCGTCCTACAATAAAGAGCGCTACAGATTCCATCGACAATATCGCAAAAAAGATAGAAAAAGGCGAAGGGTCTCTTGGAAAACTGATTAAGGATGACCGCCTGTACGAATCAATAAACAAGGCTGCGGAAGGGATAGACAGAACGATTGGTGCGGTTGAGCGTTTCAGGACATTTATTACCTTCCAGTCTGAGTATCTCACGAAACCAAAGGAAGGAAAAGGATATTTTTATCTCACGCTTCAGCCAAAGCCTGACAAGTACTATATCCTTGGTGTCGTAACAGACCCTATTGGCAAGGTTACCTCAAAAGAGATCGTGCGTGTTGAGGACGGGGTAACAACACGAATTGAACAGGAAAAGACGGAGAAGAAGATCGAATTCACTGCGCAATTTGCCAAGAGGTTCGATGACCTTGCGCTGAGGATAGGCATGACAGAGAACACTTTCGGGGCTGGAGCAGATTATTTCTTCATGAATGACAAAGGGAAAATTGTCGCAGACATCTGGGATTTCTCAAACGATGAGGACGGGGCAAAAAATCCCCATGTCAGAATCGGGGTTGACTACTTCTTTTTCAAGAACCTGTTTCTGACAGCCGGAGCGGATAATATTTTCAACAAGAAATGGCGGGGAGGGTATGCAGGTGTTGGTGTGAGGTTCGAGGATGAGGACATTAAATATCTTTTCGGGACGCTGCCGAGCATTTCTGCAAAGTAACAACAAATGCTGAGTGCGACTGCAACACGTGCGCGCCGGCGATAAACCAGAAAGAGAAAGGAGGTGAACCCTTGAAGATTCCGTTCATGAAACAGATTTCCTGGTATCTTGTTGTCGCAATGGTTGTCATCGCGATTGCCCCAAGGGTGGAAGCGGGGCTTGCGCCTTCAGAGATAATAGCTCTTTCAAAAGCGGATCGCGCTGCTGACCTTGAAAAGATTCAGAAGATCCTTGAGGTTAAGGCCGTGAGTCAGAGACTGATGCAGTACGGGCTTACACACGAGGAGATTCAGTTAAGACTTTCACAGCTCAGCGACCAGCAGATTCATCAGATAGCCCTCCAGCTGGATGACCTGAAGGTTGGACAGGATGATGCCCTTGGTCTTATCATCGCTCTTCTTGTCATTACGATATTGGTGATTATTATTCTGAAACTCACGGGTCATAAGGTCATCATTACGTAACGGCTGTCTTTAAGTAGCTTTTTAGTGCCCTCACCATCCCTACTGAGAGGGTGGTGAGGGCAATTCCATGCAGCCATTGCTATCATGGTGATCTTCAGACACAGGTATACTCCATTGCATATATGAATACATTACCCGGACCTTGCGATAAGTGTCTCAAACGTTTAGCGAGCAAGTCACTGCAGGAAACTGAGAGGTACACAGCAATCACCTGCGGGAAGACGGGATTGCTACGTTACGCACGCAGTGACAGTTCCTGTCGCTGGATCTGGCAGATCATGTGCCTATTAATGCCTGCCTTTTGTATGAAGACGTATGCGCTGTACGTTACCTCAGCACTGTTTTTCGCCTGCGTTTCTGTTGCCGGAATTCCCCAAAATGATTCCATGCACATAATAGAAAACATGCCTTTTCATCCTCAGGAATCATATCAGTGCGGTCCCGCAGCACTTTCCATGGTCCTGAACTACTGGGGAATTGCAGTCTCTCCTGAAGAAATAGCAAAAGAAATCTTCAGTGAAACTGCACGAGGAACTCTGAATATTGACATGCTTCTTTTTTCCCAAAGGAAAGGAATGTTTGCAGTCCAGTACAGGGGGAGCATTGATGATCTGAAAAAAAACATACGGTCCGGATATCCTGTTGTCGTTCTGGTGGATTACGGCTTTTCCCTCTATAAAAAACATCATTACATGGTTGTTTACGGATATGGTGAGAATGGATTGATAATAAATTCAGGAAGAAGCGAGAAGCGGTATATGAAGCAGGAAACTTTTTTGAATCTTTGGGAAAAAGCAGAATACTGGACACTCCTCGTCATACCGGAAGAAGGCCGATGAGAATGTTCCTCGTACGATTTCTCCGGCTGTTTTTTCTGATTTTTTTTGGGCTCTGGATAATAAGCGCCTGTGCCCTTCCCAGAATAGTCGTGCTGGATGATCCGCTGAGCCCTGAGGAGCGTCTGAACCTTGGCGTTACATATGAACACAAAGGAGAACTCGAGAATGCCTTAAAAGAATATGAGACTGCTTCAAGAAAACTACCCGTTGCATACCTTTATATGGGAAATATCTATTTCATGAAGCATGATTACGAACAGGCGGAAAAATACTACAAAAAGGCGATTACGAAGATACCCGGGATCGCCGATTCTTATAATAATCTTGCCTGGCTCTATTATGTCAAAAGGGAACGCCTCGATGAAGCTGAAAGACTTTCTTTGAAGGCGATTGAAATGAACCCTTCAAAAAAAGATATATATCAAGATACCTTGGAAAAAATACGCGCGGCACGGGCACAATGATATCTCAGAAGATGAACCTGAAGTCTCTTTCCAGAGAATCCCTGCACGCTTTTTTTGAAAATCAGGGTCTGCCGAAATATCGTGCTGCGCAACTCATCCATTGGATGTATGACAAACATGCGACAAATATCGATATGATCTCCGAATTCCCAAAGGAACTCAGAAGCCGGCTGAATGATATAGCCTATATAAGCACCCTGAAATTGCTCGAAAGACAACAATCATCAGACGGCGCAAAAAAGTTTCTCTTTGAACTTGAAGACGGACATACAATTGAGGCTGTCTATATCCCTGAAGAAGACCGTGCTACCTTATGTGTATCCTCACAGGCAGGCTGTGCGATGGGATGCCGGTTTTGCCTGACCGGAATGCTCGGTCTGTCCAGGGATCTGCAGGCTTGTGAGATTGTTGACCAGATTATTGCCGTAAACAGGCTTGTCTTTCCCGGGAAGGTGAACAACCTTGTTTTTATGGGAATGGGTGAGCCGCTTGCAAATTTCGTTCAGGTGGTTGATGCATTATGGAAAATCGTCGATTTTATGGGTATTTCCAAAAGAAGGATTACTGTTTCAACCGCTGGCATAGTACCGAAGATTCCACTTTTTCGTACACATGCTCCTGAAGTGAATCTCGCAGTATCGCTCAATGCTGCAAATGATCAATCAAGAAGTGAATTAATGCCCGTCAATAAAAAATATCCGATGATTTCACTTATCGAAGCATGCAGAAAATACCCGCTGGGGAGAGGAAGAAAAATCACGTTTGAGTACGTGCTTATTGATGGGAAGAACAGTTCGCCGGAAGATGCCCTGAAGCTGGGCAGACTGCTCAGAGGTATTCGGTGCAAGGTGAATCTCATTCCGCTGAATCCTTTTCCAGGGAGTGACCTGAAGCCTCCTGCTGATGAAGGAATCCTCACTTTTCAGGATATTCTTGTGAAAAACGGTATAATGACCTTCATAAGGCGGAGCAGGGGAAGGGATATCCTTGCTGCGTGTGGTCAGCTGAAGGCAGGTCATACCGAGAAAAAAAAGGGCGGGATACGCATCCTCCCGCCCACACCGTAACAGAATCCTTTATTGCGATTCCAGCACAAAACGTTTGTTGACCGGAAGTACAGGCCTGTTATTGCCGAATCCCATGAGTGTCTTAAATTTCTCTATCTGTGCTTCAGATACCTCAATAGGTGTTTTCAAGACAGTCCAATTGACCCCTTCGCTGCAGGGAGGAGTTGTCAGTGAGCCGAAATAGTGATAGTTTTTCATATCTTTTGGCAGGAGACCGGAGGCATTCACAGAGATTCCTTCGACCACATTCTCCTTGTTTACCTCAGAAGGCAGATTATCCCAGAGAACCTGGATTATTTTGTTCGCGTTCCCTTTTTTCATGAGAAGGCCGACAACAGCCAGCTCATCACGGTCATTTTTATGTACCAGGTGCATCTCCATGTCATAAAAAGCACCCTTCACTGTGTGTTCACTCGGGGCATGGAAATGGAACTGGAGAAGCTGATACTGCTGACCATCAATGGTCACAAAGCTTCCGGGTTCATAGTTGACCTGAATGGCATGTCCGTTATTGATGATCTTGAGAGGGCTTTCTTTGTATGCAACTTCAATTTTATCCAGTTTTGTCTTGTAGGTCTTGTCGATATCGATTGGCGACTGTGACATCCCGGTGCCGCAGAGTGCAAACTCCGGTTTCAGTTTGCCCCAGTTTGCCGGTGCCCCTTCTCCCGAGTACCCCCAGTGAATTTCATGCTTGACTTCCTGGACAGGTTTTTCTGCAGGCTTTTCAGCGGGTTTACACCCAAAAACAACAATCAGCAGTAATAAAGAACATATGATGCAAAGAATCTTTCTTGCCATTTCTTCCTCCTTAGAAAAAAATCAAACATGAAGGCGAAGATATTTCTTCCCCTTCCTCATCACCCTCCATGCATGCCATTCCCCAAAAATGTCTTTCACCTCCTTTTTGCAATGAATTTCCGACAAAGCTTCTTTTCACAGTCATACGGAAAACCGTTTGCTGAAAGGTGTCATTTCCATGGCAATCATTTTAGCTGATTTCAAATATTTTTTTCAGCAAAACTGCCATTACAGATAATCAGGATGCATGATATCACCGAATATAATCCGGTTTATTTTTCTTGATGATCCGATAGGTGACCTGAACGTAACTGCATCATCGGAAACGTCATCGAGAATTCCCAGTGCTATTGTGTCGTCATCATGGTTGAGACCGATCAGTGTTCCCTCCCTGAACAGGGAAACGTTCCGCGCAGGCATGCTGTTGTACAGTAAAACCGCCTCATTCCTGTAAATGAGAAAGTCAGATAACAGAGATTCACGGAAATACGTTTCAAACTTGTTCTTCCGGTACAGGCTGCGAGTCACAGCATTTCGCACCTTTGCAGCAGATGATGCCTTGATTCTGTGGACAATGGCACCCTCTGTCTGTTCGATGAGATGTTCGATTTCTTCCCCTCTCTGAACAGCGATGAGATGCATAGGCCTGACGGCTTTCATCTTGCCGATTTTCAGCGATTCGCCGGCGAGACCGCTCACAAGACCAGTGGTATCGATAAGGGTGATGCCTGAAGGCTGTTTGCATATTTCAGACATCTTCCTGACCCCCCCGATCATCAGAGGGATAGATTTTGCTGGATTCAGTGTTCCGACAAATATCATTTTGTCGTGGGTAAAATTATCGAGATCTCCTTCATTGGCAAACTCTTTCTTGCAGATCGTTCCCGGAATACCGAGTGACGACTGCCCGATATCTGCATCAATAAGACATGCGGAAGTGCGGGCAGAGACCATTCTTTTCAGAAGATAGCGTATGAGAGTAGATTTGCCGGAATCGGTTGCCCCGATGACAATCGCATTTCCCCTGTGCTGCAGAAGACTCTGAACGGTGATATCCCATTCGGGTTCGGTTATGATTTCCATGATTTATTTTTAGTACTTGACCGTTACCGTGTATTGAAATATTATTATAATCATCCAAGAGTTTTTTGATAATACGATGCAGAGGAGGAGAAGAGTATGAAGAAAAGCGAATTAATTGAAATGCTGAAGAAAGACCTCGCAGATGAGCATGCGGCCATTATACGCTACCTTGTACACGGATGGCTTGAGGGAGAGGATACGCCTATCGGAGCAAGCCTGATATCCAGATCCAGAGAAGAGATGTGGCATATGCACTGGCTGGGGATGATAATCTGCAAACTGGGCGGAGAACCCGACTTCAAGCCGGCTCCTTACCCATACGATCCCACGAACAGGGCGACTATTTTCAAATCCTATGTTGCATATGAGGAAAAGCTGGTTCCTCATTACAACGGTCAGGCTGGGCGGGTCGACGATCCCCACATCAAGAGAGTCTTGCAGCGCGAGGCATGGGAATCCGCGTATCATGCAAAGAAATTTCAGCGTATACTGAACAAACTGACTCCCGTGCAGGCTAAAGGAGTTCCGGGTGGAGAAAAAGAACTTCCGGACGGACTCCTCAATCTCCTGCAGAAGGAAGTAAGCGGCAAATACAATGAAATGCTGCAGCATATCCGCTATTCATGGACTTTCCAGAAAAAGGGACTTATGGCCTGGAACCTCATGGATCAGGCGATGGAGAAGATGAAACAGGTAGCGCATTTTGCAGAAGACATCGGCGCAAACGGCATTGATGTGAAATTCAAGCCAGGCAAGCTGGATCTGACTATGGCTGTCAATAAAGCGCTTATAAAGGCCTCAGATGATGCAAAAAAAGCTTACAGGCGACACGTAAAGCTCATGAAAGACAGTGAAATACAGAAACACGGGGGGATGGCTGTCAATCTCGATCTCACTGTCCGGCAGGAACAGTTCCAGGCAGAGGAGCTGTCGGACACCGTGACGGGAACGTAACAGCAACAGCGGGGGATGAAGGTTTAGCGAAAATGATTTCCATACCTTCTTTCTTTTGTCAGATGAAAAGTTATTCCCAGAACTGAGTTGCTCTCGAATATACCGTCAGTTATTTTACCGGTAACGGAAAAACATTCCTGTATGCTGCGAAACTATTGCATTTATCGATGCCGTAAAACTGTAGGTATAAGGCTCCCTGTTTAGGAAACCTTCTCCCATGTCATGGTATTCAAGCTCCACACGTTCAAATCCAAACAGCGGTTGGGGTTGGAATGTGCCAGAGGTTCAAAGATAAGCCCCTGTACCAGGAAGACATTCAGTCAAAAATTTTATTAAAGTATACCATTACTGTCCGGTTAAAATAGAGCCCCTTGGATAGGAGTGTCCTCGCTTATTTTTAATCTATCAGGCTTTAATGTAAGGATATCTATGATAGCCTTTCTTTCGAAAAGCATTTCTCGTATAA